>JANNAM010000001.1:0-65283 GCA_031384415.1 Bacteroidota bacterium | reverse complement strand
CAAAACTGTCTGCCGGTAATTGTTTGCCAATGGCGCCCCACCAGGTGTAATTAATTTTTTTGGTTGTTTCAGTTTTAACTGGTGCTGTGTTCAGCAGCGATTTAAACAGTTCATAGTTTTTGTTGGGGTTGTATTCTTCGTTCCATTTAAACCAGTTTACATTCCAGTTAATATCGGGCTGATAATCCCTGAAACTAAAAGTGTAAGGATTGCCTGCCGGCTGCTTTTTACCAAACTGGCTTGTAAATGCCGGGCCGCTGTATTCCATTTCTATTTTTACGTCGTTGCCGGTTTTTTGTGCAGTTATTTCGGTAGGGAATATTCCGGCTTTAGCAGTGATGTTATTTACATCTTTTGTATTTTTTATTTTCCATTTGCCTTTTGGCCCCAGCACATCAAAATAATAAATATTGTTGCTGTCAATCTTCTTTAAAAATAAAATGGGATAACGGAAATCGTAAGGGCCCCATTCGGTAATGCGGATTTGATTTTTGCCGGAAGGAACATTTAATAAAGGAATATTTGGTTGCTTCCATTTATCAATCACAGCGATTTTAATTGCAGGCGTATCCCTAGGAATGCCTTCATTTATTTTTAAATTTTCAACTGAGCTGTCTTTTTTAATTTGAGTTACAACTTTATCGAAAGTGTTATTATAAAGCATCAGATATTCAGATAAAGTAAAATCAAAAGCCACGGTTTCATTTTTAAATTTATTTTCCCATAAACTGTAGCCTGAGCTTTTAGTATCTCTTTTTTTTGCATATCCCCAGTCTGAAGGTTGAGTTTTTCTGGCCCACAATTTTATGCCTGCTGTTTTATTACCTTCAAAACTATTATTACTTATATTATTGGATTGGCCATGTTCTATTGCAACACCAATGCGGTTTTTGTAAAACCTGTTCCCGGTTATAGATGTTTGCCAGCTATAGCCTCCCCATATTCCATGATCACATTCTTTTATGACATTGTCTTTAATAATATTCTTGCTAAAAGTAACTTCAACTCCATTGGTTGGAGCGTAAGAAAAATCATTTTTATAAATATAATTGTCATTGCATCCGCCCTCGCCACTGTCCATCGTTGTTTGTCCTGCCCATAAAAAAAATCCATCGCCACCATGTGTTACAGAGTTATAGGCAAAAGTGTTTTCGTTGCATTGTTCAAAAACCAATAACCCAGCACTGTCCTGACCACGGTTGTAAAAACCAAAACTGTATCCTCTTACATTATAATCAAGCTTATTGTGCAAAATACTATTTCGGCTGCTTCTGTACATTCCAATACCAATGGCCGAGTTGAAAGAAAAATTATTATCTGTTATCATGCCGTCATTGCACCGGGTCATCATCAGGCCGCATTGGCCGCCAGTAATTGTGTTATTGCGGATAACTGATTTGCTGCAGTCTTTTAAATAAATGCCTGCACCATACCTTAGCCATTCGTCGTGTTCATTATGATGGTAGCTCATCCAGTCGCTTACATCTTCGCCCAGCCAGTTACTTTGCAGTTGCTGGCGGTAATTATAGCTGAAATCGGAGTTTTCTATTTTCAGATTTTTGCAGCCATCTGCCATAATAGCCACTTTGTAACCGCTGATCTTGGCATTTCTGATGGTAATATTATTCCCCTTAATTAAAATTGCCAGGCCATAAAATTCGTTGGGGAAGGTTTTGTCGCTGGAACCCTGCAATAAAGCCTTATTGAAATCTACCGTAATATTATTACCTGTTATTTTAATGAGTGGTCGTGAAAGGGAATCGTAGCCATTGAGCAGGTAAATGGCATTTTTTATGGTAACAGATTTTGTGATAACCATATTCCTTTTAAGTTCGGCAGGAGGGGCGCCGGCAAAAAGATCTACCCCAAAAAACAGCACAGCAATCGCACAAAATTTCTTCATTATCAGCAATTTTTTATAAAATTACCCACAAATGGCTATAAATATGGGTTAACCCGGAAAAATCTTCGCTAATCATTTTCCCCGTAACAATTAAACCCTTACCTTTGCCGTCCTAAAATAAGTACAATGGCCAGAGTATGTCAGGTAACAGGAAAGAAGCCCATCAGCGGAAATAAGGTTTCTCATTCAAATATTAAAACCAAGCGCAGGTTTTTACCAAATTTGCAAACCAAAAGGTATTTTTTGGCTGAAGAAGACAAATGGGTTACCATTAAAGTTTCTACAGAAGCCATCCGTACCATCAACAAAAATGGTTTGTATTCAGTGGTAAAGAAATTACGTGCCGCCGGTGAAAAATTATAAACCCCTATCCCCTAAAGGGGAAAAAAGAAGGAGATTATACTATATAAATAAATAACAATGGCAAAGAAAGGAAACAGGGTACAGGTTATATTAGAGTGTACCGAGCATAAAACTAGTGGTAAGCCAGGCACCAGCCGTTACATTACTACAAAAAACAAAAAGAACACTCCCGAAAGAATGGAACTGAAGAAATTCAATTCAATTTTGAAGAAGGTTACTGTTCATAAAGAAATAAAGTAACTGGTTAACTGCTTGAAAAGTTGAAATGGTTTCAATTTTCATCAGTATTAACTTATCAACTAATAATCTTATTAACTTTTTCAACTGAAAGAAAATGGCAAAAGCAGCTAAAACAGCGATAAAAACCAAAGATGCCAGGGCAGCAGCAGAAGCTAAGAACTGGACCAAAGTAATACGCACATTGCGTAGCCCTAAAACGGGTGCTTATACTTTTAAGGAAGCAATCGTTCACAAAGACAAGATCAAAGAATACTTAGCAGGCTAAGTTTTCCGAACATGAAGAAAAATATTTTATAAAGCTTTCCGGTATATCGGGAGGCTTTATTTATTTTACCCCGGTATATAACTTATAATTTTATGGGACTTTTTGATAAATTATTTGGCAAGAAACAACAACAGGAAACGCTGGAGCAAGGCCTGCAAAAAACCCGTGAGGGTTTCTTCAGTAAAATCACCAAAGCCATTGCCGGCAAAAGCAAGGTAGATGAAGAAGTGCTGGATAACCTGGAAGATGCATTGGTGAGTGCCGATGTAGGTATTGAAACTACCGTAAAGATTATTGAACAAATTGAAAAACGTGTTGCCAAAGATAAATACCTCAACACTTCTGAACTTAATGCAATCCTTAAAGAAGAAATACAAAACATTCTTGTTGATGCACCACAGGACAGCAGCTATGAAAACTACGAATTGCCCGCCGGGCATAAACCTCATATCATTTTAGTAGTAGGCGTAAATGGTGTTGGCAAAACCACCACCATTGGCAAACTGGCGCATAATTTTAAACTGGCCGGTAAATCTGTTTTGCTGGGCGCTGCCGACACTTTCAGGGCAGCAGCAGTTGACCAGTTAACCATCTGGAGTGAAAGAACTGGCGTACCCATTGTTAAAAAAGAAATGGGCAGCGACCCTGCATCTGTAGCTTTTGACACTGTAAAAAGTGGCGTAAGCAAAGAGGTTGATGTAATATTAATTGATACCGCCGGCCGGCTGCATAACAAAGCCCACCTGATGGATGAGCTGACCAAAATAAAACGTGTTATACAAAAAGTTATTCCCGATGCACCGCATGAAGTGATGCTGGTATTGGATGGCAGTACCGGGCAAAATGCCCTTGAGCAGGCAAAACATTTTACAGCTGCCACTGATGTAACAGCACTGACCATTACCAAATTAGACGGCACTGCAAAAGGTGGCGTGGTGCTGGCCATTGCAAGCCAGTTTAAAATTCCTGTTAAGTTTATAGGGGTGGGGGAGAAAGCACAGGACTTATTGGTTTTTGATAAAAAGGACTTTATAGAAGGGATTCTTGGGCAACCCTCACAGGTTTAAACAAAACTCTATCTTTGGTAAAATCTTTTTGAACAGAGATGGGAAAATTCTACCCTTTGCCAATTTTTTTTGTTTTGTTATTTGCTTCTCCGCAAATAGTGGCACAGCAGCCTGTCGAAAAGAATGATACTTTTTTTCTTGCAAAAAAGAAAGGGCTGCTGGGCAGGCTTGGCCGCAGTATTTCTACCGATCCTCCGGTTGACGAACCTATTCAGTTACAAAACCCCTACCTGAGGTTTAAAAAGAAAATTATCCGTAATATCGAATTTGTTTCGCTGGGTTTTGAAAGAAACATCAATGATACTACTTTAATAAAAAGAAATTTTGGTGTCAGGGTTGCCAACACACTTCACCACAACACCCGTGAAAAAGTTATCCGCCACAATTTATTTTTTGCCAAAGGCGACCGTTTATTTCCTTATTTGATTGCCGACAATGAACGCCATTTGCGCCAGTTGCCTTATTTGCAGGATGCAAGGATTATAGCCGATGACATTTTTTCGGGGGCAGACTCTGTGGATATTATTGTAATTACAAAAGACGTGTTCTCACTGGGCGGCAGTGTTACAATAAGCAATACAAAAAGCGGAAGGATGGTGCTGAAAGAAGAAAATTTTAACGGATCGGCTACCCGTATTGCACTCAATGGGTTTTATGATAAGGACCGGGGCCCATCAACAGGCTATGGCGGCGAAATGGTAAACCGTAATGTTGCCGGAAGTTTTGCTGATTTTACCATTGGGTTTAAAAATTTTGGGCCTGCCTTTAATAATGGCCGAAGGCAGGAATCTGTTTTTTATACTGGTTTTGATAAACCTCTGGTTAGCGCTTACATTCCCTGGACTGGTGCAGTAAATTTTTCATTTAATAAAACGTTTAATAATTATTACGCCGGTGATTCAGTTTACAAAACTGATTTCAGGTACGAATATTTTAATGCTGATGCATGGGCAGGTTACAATTTTGGCAGCCGTAAATATTTATATACCAACAAGGAAACCCGGCTGCGTAAATTTATTGCCCTCAGGGTTTACAGCAGAAGGTTTAATAAAATACCTGCCAAAGCTGCTTTGCAATACGATTATAATTATGCTGACAACACCGGTGTACTGGCATCTGTAAATATTTTTAAACAGGAATTTTACCGGACCAATTTTATTTATGGTTTTGGCCGCAACGAAGATGTTCCGGAAGGCTACAGTCTTTCTTTTACCGGCGGATGGACTAACCAGCAGGGCAAACACAGGCCTTACTATGGGCTCGATTTCAGGCGTGAGCATTTTATTAAGAAGGGAATTTACAGCAGCTATTTTCTCAGCCTGGGTGGTTATTATGAGTCGGGTAAATTTGCCGATGCAAATGTGCTTGCCAACCTCACTCATTTTACCAGGTTAAAAAAAATGAAAGGTAACTGGCTTAACAGAAATTTTATTAATGCAGGGTTTACAAAACTTATTAATCCTGTTTTAAGTGCGCCCTTATTTTTGCAAAGCGATTTTGGGCTGCCATATTTTAACAATGCAACTACAGCAGCCGACTTTAGAAGTACCTTAAAATTAGAATCTGTTTTTTTTAATACCAATAAAATTCTTGGATTCCGCTTAGCCCCATTTGTTTTTACTGATGTATGCATGGTTACTCCCATTAATAAAACATTTGCCAAAAGTGATGTCTTTACTGCAGTTGGAAGCGGCATACGCAGCCGCAACGAAAACCTGTTGTTTGGCACGATGGAATTAAAGGGATATTTTTTCCCAAGAGTAATTCCCGGAATGAAAAATTACAGGGTAGAATTTTCCACCAAATTATTATTTAAATACAACAGCACTTTTATCCGCAAACCCGATTTTGTAGTTGCCAATTAAAGCAGTTTTTCTTTTAACATGCTGCTTTAAATATTTTCATTAAGCCTAACTTTTTTTGCTTACAGCAGAAATAATAAAAAATATTTTTTATCAAACTCTTCTTTTTATCAGAATTGCATACTAAATTAGCTCAATCCCTCACCCTCGGCTAAGCTAACCGGCTTTTTATAATATCCTTTTCTAAATATTCTTTCGAACATGAGGCAACTGCAAAGTGGCGGGTGTAAACACGGGTGTGTAAATGGGTAAAACACGGTAGAACTTTTTAATGTTAATATAAATCTTTGCAAGCAAAACCTATAATCATGCGTAATTTACTTTTACTTCTTATTGTTATGATGGTACAATTTTCTGCAACTGCACAAAAGTATGCCCATAAGTTTATTTTCGATTCAACGGTTTATGAATTGAAATTTGAGAAAAATAAAATGACTGGTTACAAAATGATTGTTTGTAAAGCAAATGCCTCATTACATGCAAATAATTGTTGCGATTCTATAATCGGTATGGGTTATAAATCACCGGCAATATTTCGACCTGTTTTTAAAACCCTGCTTTCGAAATTTGATTCCACAGCAAAAACCGACAATCGCTTAAATGATGATATTGATATACTTTTTGAAAGTGCCAATGATTTTATTGCAGTTGAAGAAAAAGCTGCTGGTCAAAGAATTGCTGAAGATGAAAAAAACGAAGCTGATAAAAAAATCATTGATTCATTAACTGCATTAAATGAAAAGTATATTGCTGAAAGTAAAAAAGATAAAAAAGTTATAGATACCCCTTCTTTTAAAGATAACTTTAGTTATGATGCTACTAATCTTTTTAATTTAACACTTAAAAAATATTCTGGAAAAACAGAAATGAAAATTTGCAAAGACACTATTGCCGGAATTGATACTTGTATAACTAAAATTGTGTTTGGAGATATCAAAAGAGAGACATTTGTTCGGTTTACAAAAGAAATGGTTTCTAAATTAATGGGTAATATAAGTTTGGACTCTTTAAAATTTGACCCACTTCCTGAAGATGAATATGTCAATTACATTGCTGAAATGGCAAAGAAACAACCAAAAGAGCCAACAGAATCGGAAAAGCAAATGACTATCATCAATAATAAACTTGAAGATTTATTTAATGAAAAAGCTACTAAAAAATCTATTGGATATTTTAAGCTTGTTGATTCTTTGGTCAATATTAAGAATTGTACAAAAAGGCCCGGAATTGATTCAACAGAAGTTAAAATAGCTTCTGTAGAGATTGTTATGGCTAATGGTGCAATAAGAAAAAATGGAATTAAAGTTACTTTAGTTGATGGCAGAATATTTAGAAATAAATGGGCCCCTGTTACTCTTTACAGATTAGACAGAAGAAAAGGAGATGTTTTAAGAGTGGATGATATTGACTATAATGATATCATTGAGATTAGGCAGGTATTTAACTATGTCTATAATGGAAAGTTTAGTTATCCGGGTGATGAAACGGCTATATTAACACCCCGAAATCCAATTGACACTCTTTATACTGGATCTACAATCAGCGAACTATTAGATGTAAATGTATATTCAGATTTACTTGCCCTGGTTGGCAGAAAAGCAAATGGAATTATACAGACACAGGTAACTGGAATATTTTTAACTAATTCAAATAATATTTGGAGGAATAAGGATTTTATGATTCATAATTTTGTAAA
The DNA here is from genome assembly GCA_031384415.1 of Bacteroidota bacterium. Lineage (GTDB taxonomy): Bacteria > Bacteroidota > Bacteroidia > Chitinophagales > Chitinophagaceae > Ferruginibacter. The sequence goes on along the minus strand of JANNAM010000001.1, from coordinate 57,887 downwards.
AGCTTACTTCAGACTTTCAAAGTATGATAGTAAATTTGGCCAATTGGACAGTATAAATAATAGTCGGGATAAAGTTGATAGTGTAATAAACAGGTTATATCTTAATCAAATTGCTTACTTACAAGCTGGCTTAAAGACAAATATTTTTAGATTAGGTATTGGTAATAACCAGCAGTTGTATTTAAATGCCGGTGCAGAAATTAGTTTAACAAATGCAGATAGTATATATAAAAAGGATTTGGTTACGGTAAACTATTTCCCTGAAATAGAATATACAATTAACCGTCTTGATAATTTCGGGCTGGAAGCATCTATAAAGTATTTATGGCAAAAATCTCCAAAAAACTCGCCGTATAAGAATAGAGAAACAATCTGCATATTTAATCCACAGGCTACTATTTATTATTATCCTTTCTCTAATCCAAATAATAAAATTTATATCAGGTATGCACATTTTGCACAAATAGGAGATGCAAAATATAATTACCCACAATTTCAATTTGGGTTTAAAACAAACTTGTTCGCTAAAAAAGATAAATCAGAATAAGTAAAACAGCCCATGTCCACCAAAATCACCAACTGTCACACTCACATCTTCACCGGCGATCATGTGCCGCCATACCTTGGTAAAACACTGATGCCTTTTCCATTTTATTATCTGTTAAATATAAAATGGCTTATTGCAATTGTGCGAAGCGCCAACGATGGCTGGCTAAAAAATGCCTGGTGGTTTTTTAAAACACCACTCAAGAGATTTTATTTTTGGTGGGGAAGGCTGACAGAACATAACGCAATATCAAAATTTTTGGCATGGTTAATCAGGTTATCTGTAATTGCTGTTTGTACATTTATTACACTTAGTTTTTTGAGGCGTTTTTTTACAAACGAATACATAATTAAATTTTTAAACTGGAGTGTTAGCAACGAGTATGTAAAAATTCTTATTGGAATAAACTGGTGGTGGAAAGCAATTATACTTTTGGTGGGCATCATTTTGTTTAAAGCCGTACGCAATGTGGTGAAGCTTTTGCTGTTTGCAGCTTTTTCTTTTTTAAAAATTATCATGGGCAGTGCCAACATTCAATTATTAAAACGGTATTACAATATTGCATTGCTCAGTAAAAACAGGAGCCAGCGTTACATTTATACTGTGTTAACAAAAAGCTATCCGGCAGGCGCTAATTTTGTTGTGCTGCCAATGGATATGGATTATTTAAAAGCCGGAAAACCCAGCTTTAATTACCTGCAACAGTTAGATGAACTGATTAAATTAAAGCAGCATCCCGATCATGGCCTTACGCTGAAACCCTTTGTATTTGCCGACCCCCGCCGTTTTGCAGCACAGCCCGGATATTATCAAACGGTAATTGATTGCTTAGAGAAACACGAGTTTAGCGGAATAAAAATTTACCCGGCACTGGGTTATTATCCTTTTGATAAACATTTGCTGGAACTGTTTTTATATGCCTGCAAAAATGAAATACCTGTATTAACTCATTGCATAAGGGGAGTAATTTTTTACAGGGGCATGAAAAAGGCTGAATGGGATTTTCATCCGGTTTTTAAAGAAAAATGGGAAGGCAAAGAAGATAAAATGAAACTGAAAGAATTTAAAAACATTGATTTCACGGTAAATTTTACGCATCCGCTTAATTATCTCTGCCTGCTCGACCCTGTGTTTTTAAAAATAGTTTTGTTTGATTTAAAAGAAGGGGAACCGCTTACTGATAAATTATACAAGCTTTACGGCTTTATAAAAGCTGCTACTGCAGAAGAGTCTGAATTGCTTAACGATTTGCGGAAACTTAAATTATGCTTTGGCCATTTTGGCGGCGAAGATGAGTGGGAAAAATATATTGCTGCCGACCGCAACAATTATGATAATAAATTTGCTCAAAGCCCGCTTTATTTTCAGCAATTTCAAAATCCTGCACTTGCTGCATCCTGGAAACAGGAAACATGGTACAGCATCATACGGAGTATAATAATGAATCCCGATTATCCAAACGTTTATGCCGACATAAGTTTTATTATTTATGATGAAAAAATAATTGCACTCTTAAAATCTTCACTGCAGGTGCCACATTTACGGGAACGTATTTTATACGGCACCGATTTTTATGTGGTGCGGCAAAAAGGAACCGATAAAAAATTCTGGACAGATATACAGGCGCATTTATCTGCTGAGGAAATTAAACAGATCGCTGAAATCAATCCGACAACATTTGTAAAATAAATGTGTATAACAAAATAGCTACAACTTTCTTTTCGGCTAAATAATGGGATACATTTTTTTTAAACAATAATTTTAACAATCAAACTCTAACTTTTATGGCAATTCAACTAAACGACAGCGGACCATTGGTAAAAAAATGGCAGCAGTTTCTTAAAGTCCAGGGTTTTTTTACTGCTGAACCCAACGGCACTTTTGGCCCCAAAACAAAAGAAGCCACCTTAGCGTTTCAAAAATTTTATGGCATTCAGGCGACAGGGCTGGCAGGCAGTATAACATTGGGCAAGGCTGCAGCACTTGGCTTTAACCCAGACAGTGAACCAAAGCCATTGCAACTAAACAGCGATCAAAAAATGATGAAATGGATTAAAGATAATTTGGGCAATATTATGAAGCAGGCAATTACCGGCAGCATTTACACCGAAGACTGGCTTGCCGGCATGTGTGCAAGGGAAACAGGTTTTTTATTTACCCGTTTCGTAAACCATGGCAATTCATTTGCAGAAATTTGCCCTTTGATGAAAGGCGATTATGGAAAGCGGGCCGGCGATGCCAAAAAAATATATCATGGGTTTGGGTTTTGGCAAATTGATATAGATTCTTTTGCAGCTTTTGTAAATTCTGGTAAATGGGTTGACCCACATGAAACTGCAATGATGGCTGTGAAGGTTTTGGATGGTAAAAAAACTTTTTTAAAAAGCAAGGGCTGGGAGCAAAAACTACCCACCGATACCTGGCACCGAGCTATCACTGCGGCCTACAACTGCGGAGAAGGAAATGTACACAAGGCATTGACAAAAAACCTTGATGTTGATACTTATACTTTTTCTAAAGATTATTCTAAAGAAGTTTTCAGGTACAGAAGTATTTACAGCAAGTTGTAAATATTTTGTAAATGATCCAATAAAAAACCACTTCAGTTATGAAGTGGTTTTATTTGTTTAAAAACTAACGTTAATTACCGCCTATGCCGCCACCAGTTTGCTGCGTTCTTTTATTTTCTTCTTCGCTGGCTGTTTGGCGCTGGCGTGCTGCTTTCACCTGGCTGTTACCAAAGCGCCATGTAAAGTTCATACGATATTGCTGTGCTTCCCAGTGGCCACTAACATCTATGTAAGATCCACCATAATCACTGATGCCACGGAATTTAAAGGTTTTTAATAAGTCGGTATAACTTACTTTAAAATTGCCCTTTCCTTTAAACAATGATTTTTGCAGGCCAAGGTCTAATGTGCCCAATGCCCTGCTTTTGAAAGTTCCTGCCCAAACAGAAGGAGCGGTTACAAAACCAGAAATTTCGCCTGTGTATCCACCACCAATCGTAAAAGAGTTTGACATATACAAGTTACCTGAAGTAACATTGATGTTTATTTTTTTGCCATTCCCAAAATCTGCTTTGTACTTACTGTTGTATGCATTGATGTTTGCATACAGCGTCCACCACTTTGTAATTTGAAAAGGCAGCGACAGGTTGACATTGAATATATCCTGGCTGGCCAAATTCTTTTGTGTGATATACGATTTACTTTTTTCGGTAGTATCAATTATTTGTGCTTTATAATCGCTGATATGGCTATAGCTTACTGACATATTGTACCTGTATTTGTAAGTATGTGTTAGCGATACTGCATTAGTATATTGCGGACGAAGAAAAGCATTTCCTTTTTGATAACTAAGTTCGTCTATTTTATTTTCAAAAGGGTTTAAGTCCTGGTAATTGGGCCTGTCAATCCTGCGGCTGTAAGTAAGGTTATAAATATGGTTCATACTTTGATTAAAAGTAATGGCAGCGCTGGGAAAATAATTTGTGTAATTTCTTTTCACCCTGTCATCGGCTTGGGGCAGGCCATCAGCCCTTTTTAACTGGCCATCGCTTATGGTGTTTTCCATGCGTACACCTGCCTGTACTGTAAACTTCTTACCCAATGGACGGTTATAGTTTACATACAATGCATTTATATTTTCTTTGTAAGTAAAAGTATTGCTCCTGTTTAAATCAATCATATCATATCCGCTGATAACATTGTAAAAATTAAATGTATTATCAGTTTGCACACCGCTTACTTTTGCCCCAACGCCCAGTTTGCCTTTTTTAAATGGCGTTTCGTAATCAAACTTGCCAGTGCGTATTTTTATATCAGTGGGGGTTTGGTTGCGGTAAATTCTATCGTATAAAAATATTTCGGGGTAGAAACCATAATAATTATTAGGCTGAAAACTGTTCTTACGGCTTCTGTAAGAACCAAAGTCTGCATCAAGGTTAAACTCATGCCCGGCAGTATCAGCAAAACGATAGTTGAAATTGAAGTTGAAATTTTTTGTATTAGTTGGGATTGTGTTGTTGGCGTATAATATGCTGCCAACCTTGCCCGTACTTAATGAACTGATTGGTGTGCGGCTTTCAGTACGGCCTGTTGAGTTGTTTAGATTTAAAGTGGCAATAAAACCAATGGTTTGTTCTTTGTTTATAGTCAGGTCGGCACCTGCTTTCATATTATGGTTCCAGCCTTTGTTCAGCATTTTGCTTACCTGGCTATAATTACTGTCTCCCTGTTTCCTGTTCGAGTTAAAATGCATGATGTTGTCATTCCATCCATTGCTGTAATTGCTAAACAGGTTAAGTCTTTTATTGCGGTTGTTTAAACTTAAACCCATATTTGTTTTTGGCCTTTCACCCACATTAAGCCCCGATGAAAAGGAACCATTGGTACCGTATTTTTTATTCTTTTTTAATTTGATATTGATGATGCCGGCATTGCCGCTTGCGTCATATTTGGCAGAAGGGTTGTCAATCATTTCAATTGATTCAATATCTACCGAGTTGATTGATTTAAGATAAGCAGCCAAATCAGCATTGTTCATTTGAGTAGGCCGGCCATCAATATAAACCCTTACACCATTTTTACCTTTCAATGTAATGTTATCATCTTTATCAGTTACAACACCCGGTGCTTTTTGCAGCAGTTCAAAGGCATTGCTCCCTGTAGAGTTAATGCTGCTTTCCACATTCAGGATGGTTTTATCAGCCTTCACTTCTATCATTGGTTTTTTGTAAGTGCTTGTTACGCTAACAGCCTGCAGGTTTTTTTCGGCAGGTTTTAAGGTAATGGCTGCCACAGAAAATGTTTCTCCGTCTTTAACAGTAAAAACGGGCGAAAAGCTTTTTTTTATTCCTACAAAACTGGTAGTAATAAAATAGCTGCCTGCTTTAATGCCTTCCATTTCATAGTTGCCTCTTGCATCCGACACAGCAGTTTTAACCAGTGAAGAATCAGATGATTTATTTAACATGATGGTGGCAGCCTTCACCCCATTGCCGTCATTGTTTTTTACCTGCCCGGTAATTTTAGCCCGGTTTTGGGCAGTTGCCCCAAAGGCTGTGAGCAATACAGTTATTGCGATAAGTAGTAGTTTTTGTTTCATGCTATATACTTTTTATAAATTTGAGCGCAAAGCTATCTAAACACAACTGTAATTTTTGAGTAATATTTCATGAACGATATTTTAAGCGGATGAGTGGTTAATGTTTGATTATCACCGCTTAGCTCTTTCATTACCCCAAAGCCAAACTTCTTACCTTTGCCCCGTTTATGAAAACAAAAACATTACAAAAAGACAAGGTAAATATCATCACACTGGGTTGCAGTAAGAATATGGTTGACAGCGAAGTGCTGAGCGGCCAGTTGCTGGCCAATGACATACATGTGGTGCATGAAAACTCAAAGAAAGACCACAATATTGTTATAGTAAACACCTGCGGTTTTATTGAAAAAGCAAAAGAAGAAAGCATCAACACCATTTTGCAGCAGGTAGAATTGAAGAAAAGGGGAAAGTTAGATAAAGTGTATGTTACCGGCTGCCTCAGCGAACGCTATAAAAATAACCTGGAAGAAGAAATACCTGAAGTGGATGCTTTTTTTGGCACCATGGAACTGCAGGGTATGCTGAAACAGTTTAATGTAGATTATAAAACTGATTTGATTGGCGAACGTTTGCTTTACACACCGCAGCATTATGCTTATATCAAAATAAGCGAAGGCTGCAACCGCACCTGTTCATTTTGCGCCATTCCGCTAATGAGGGGCCAGCATGTGAGCAGACCAATTGAATCGCTGGTGGATGAAGCAAAACGCCTAGTGCAAAGAGGAGTAAAAGAAGTGATGCTGATTGCCCAGGAACTTACTTACTATGGCCTGGATATTTATAAGAAAAGAGAACTGCCAAAATTGTTACATGCGCTTGCAGATGTGCAGGGCCTGGAGTGGATTCGTTTGCACTATGCTTACCCCAGTAAATTTCCGCTGGAGATAATTGATGCAATGAAGGAACGGGAAAACATCTGCAATTACTTAGACATGCCGCTGCAACATGCCGCCAACAATATGCTGAGGGCAATGAAGCGGCAAATAACAAGGGAAGAAATGGAAGAACTGATTAGTGAAATAAGAAACCGCATCCCGGATATTTGTTTGCGAACTACTTTAATTGCCGGCTTCCCCGGCGAAACAAGAGATGATGTGGAAGAACTGAAACTATTTTTGCAAAAGATGCGTTTTGACAGGGTGGGCATTTTTTCTTACAGCCACGAAGAAGGAACGAGTGCTTATGATTTGGCGGATGATGTGCCACAGGAAGAAAAAGAAGAAAGGGCACAGGAGATAATGGAAACCCAGCAGGAAATTTCTTTAGAAAAAAACATGGCCAAGCTTGGCAAAACATTTAAAGTACTGATTGATAAAAAAGAAGCAGGCCGTTATCTTGGCCGCACAGAGTTTGACAGCGTGGAAGTAGACAATGAAGTTATCATTAACAGCCAAAGGAAACTTACCATTGGCGATTTTGTGAATGTGAAAATTACCAAAGCTTACGATTATGATATTGAAGGAGAGGTGATATAGAAAAACCCGTTTCTCATTTAACAAAGCCCTCCCTGCATTTTAAAACTAATCATGTAAGTTTGTTGAATATTTTTCAGCACAGAAAATTATTTCATGGATTTTACTGCTCAATACCTGCCATACGAACAAACCGGTTATTTTTCTAAAATCATATTGGATTATTTGAAGGCAGATGAAAAACTGCAGCCATTTTATACCCATGCTGTTTCGCCTGATGGGATAAAAGCAGCCATTGAAGCAAGAAAAAAATACCCCACCGACAGAAAATTACTGACAGAAGTTTTAAAAAAACAATATGTTGCTGAAAACATTACAGCCCGGCAACAATTAAACATAAAGCAATTAAGCAATGAAAATTGTTTTACCATAACTACTGCCCACCAGCCCAATATTTTTACCGGCCATTTGTATTTTGTTTATAAAATTCTTCATACCATAAAACTGGCCGCAGATTTAAAAAAGGAATTGCCCGAAAATAATTTTGTTCCTGTTTTTTACATGGGCAGCGAAGATGCCGACCTGGACGAACTTGGGCATATTTATTTGTTTGGCCAAAAATATGAATGGAAAACAAACCAAACCGGCGCAGTGGGCCGTATGAAAGTGGATAAACCCCTGGTGAAATTAATTGAAACTATCAGCGGGCAGTTAACGATTTATCCTTTTGGAAAAGAGACTGTTGCTCTGATGAAGGATTGTTACAAAGAAGGAACAACTATTGAAAGGGCAACTTTTCAGTTAATCAATGCATTGTTTGCAGAATATGGGTTAATCGTTTTATTGCCAGATAATGCAGTGCTCAAAAATGCTTTTGCCCCGGTTATTGAAAAAGAATTAAAAGAACAGTTTTCTCATAAAGCGGTGGAAGAAACAGCGGCCGCTTTTCCGGCGGCATATAAATTACAGGCAAGTGGACGGGAACTGAATTTGTTTTATTTGAAGGATGACAGCAGGGAACGAATTGAAAAAAATAATTCAAAATTCAAAATTATAAATTCGAAAATTGAGTTTGAAGAGAATGAGATATTATCAGAACTTCAAAATAGCCCCGAAAGATTTAGCCCCAATGTAATTCTGCGGCCGGTTTTCCAGGAAATGATTTTGCCCAATATTGTTTTTATAGGCGGCGGCGGCGAAATTGCTTATTGGCTGGAACTTAAAAAGGTTTTTGAAGCGGTAGATGTTCCTTTTCCTGTAATGGTATTGCGTAATTCTTTTTTGATTATTGAAAAAAATCACCGGGAATTGCTTGCCAAATTAAATTTTACGCCGGCTGATTTATTTAAACCCGAAGAGGAACTGATGAATGAACTGGTGAAAAGAGACAGCACGGTTCAGTTAACCCTGGAAAATGAAAAACAAAGTCTGGTTAATTTTTACCAGTTCTTACAAAAAACCTCCGGCGCTGTTGATGTAAGTTTAATAAAGCATACCCAAAACCTGCAGGTAAATACATTAAAAAAGATTGAAGCACTGGAAAAGAAAATGCTGAAAGCAGCAAAGAGAAAATTTGAAGCACAGCAGCGGCAGTTGCACAAATTAAAAATGCAGTTGTTTGCTAATAACAGTTTGCAGGAAAGAGTGGAGAATATAATGCCTTATTATGCAAAATGGGGTAACGGGTTTATTAAAATGCTGCATGAAAATTCATTGGGGCTGCAGGAAGGGTTTGGTATTTTGGAAGAGCAATGAAATTGCATCCATTTTCTGTCCCAGCGGGGTTTCACGGGTACAGTTTTTTGTTAAGGGGCAGTAAGCAGTGAAAACCCCGCTGAGACAAAAAATGCACTGTTGCCTGCAGTTTGGCGGCAAGTTTAACCTGTTGAATCATGTTTTACTCTGCAAGCGTTGTTTCCATGTAGAAAGCTTCCAGCCATTTTTTTCCTCGCTTAACGTAGTTGACTGAAGCTCTAATTTTTTCCGGTAGCTTTTTGTTTCCACATGAACCATTCTGGACAGCAACATAAGTTAAGAGAACAGTATTTTCATTTAGCATAACAAATTTGAAATCGTTTAAGGCAACGCTAGCAACGGTGCACTCTGTTTGAGTAGATTTAATCATTTGCGCTTTATCACTAATACCTTCGGAATTTATCCATACACACTCGTCTGTCGTATTGATCTGAAACCAATTTCCATTCTTTTTTTTCCAGGCCTCCCAGCCGGATGTTTCCAGGGCGATAATTTGAGCTTTTAACTTTGCTTCATTTGATATTTTTGTTTGACTTGGAGCAGACGTGAATGCATTTAGAACTATCGATAGTATTATTAGTTTTTTCATGTTATAATTTTCGGTTTAAAAATTTTGCTCAAAAGGATGGATGTTACGAAACAAGATAGGATTAAAAGTATATTCACTTCGATTAATAAACGGTAGCTCGAAAATTGCTGCCAACGTCAGTTTGTGAAAAAACCCATCACTCAGCGCCGCCCTATAAATATACACACAATGTTAATGAGCACAAAAGCAGTATAGTTTTTGTTTAAAAAAAGCCATGCAATTTATACAAGGCCACAACCGCCATCAAAGTTATTTCAGCACACTCGAAAGCGTAACCCATTTGTAAACTAAATCATAACTGTTTTTTTTCTATTAATGATAACCAGTTGTAGCTGGTGAAAGTGCAAAAGTACATGCAGTAAATATCGGAGTGTTGGTATTTTACAGGCATACTGCTAAGTTAATAAATGGCAGGTATTTAATACGGAGTGTTCACAACAGCGGGGTTTCACGGGAGAAGTTTTTGTTACGGGGAGTAAGCGGTGAAAACCCTGCTGGGACAGAGGTTGAGGTTGAGGTTGATGGTAAGGTTGAGGTTAAGGTTGAGATGGCAGCTTTTTTTGGGCTGCCATTTTTTTTATTGGTTATTTCTGCAGTTTGCAAACTATGAACCCCTGTTTTTTTCTACACATCAAACTCATTCCTGTATCCAAGCCCGGCTACATTCTTCACACTTTCGATAACGATATCATCCTGGTATTCTTTAAAGGCTTCTAATTTTCCGGCAATGCTGGTATCATGCAGGGCTAAAATTTGTGCGGCTAAAATACCGGCATTTTTTGCGCCGTTTAATGCAACCGTTGCCACGGGTACGCCATAAGGCATTTGCAAAATAGAGAGTACCGAATCCCAGCCATCAATACTGTTGGAAGATTTTACGGGCACACCAATAACAGGCAAAATAGTTTGTGCGGCCACCATGCCCGGCAAATGTGCGGCGCCGCCTGCCCCGGCAATAATTACTTTAATGCCCCTGCTTTTTGCCTTACTGGCATATTCACGCAGGCGCTCCGGCGTACGGTGGGCCGATACGATGGTTAGCTCGGGCTCCACTTCAAACTGGCGAAGCATTTCGGCAGCGCCTTTCATAATTTCCAGGTCGCTTTCGCTGCCCATGATGATGCCTACAAGGGGTCCGTTGGTTTGTTGTTTGTGGTTGGTGGTTTGTGGTTCAGTCATGACGAATGTCTGTTTTTAAATTTTTGTCCTCTTATGTTTGAAGTGTTAAGATAAGAAATAAATGCAGTAAGCTTTTTTGTTAAGGTGTCTGCTTTTTTATACAAGTCATCAAATAATTCCTGGGTTATGTATATGTTATCCAAACAGCGACAGAGTTGCGATTTTAATTCGCCAACTTCTCCTTTTGAATAACTAAGTGAATTAATAAATTCAAGCTGGCTTGCTCTTTCAAAACCTTCAGCAATATTATCCATTGCAGAGCCGGAACTCCCACGCATCTGGTCTTTTAACCTGAAGTCGCTTTTTATTGGTTCAATAAAAGTTAATGAATAAATTTCCTTTGATAATTCTCTTGCCAGTTTCCAAACTTCCAGGTCTTCAAACCTTGTAATTGTTGCCATAAATATTTCTTTTCAAATTTAATCAACAACAAACCACAAACTACAAACCATAAACTATAAACTATCTAACCAAATCCCCCTTCAGCCTCAGCAACTCAGTTTCGGCAACCTTGGTATTATACCTTGCCGCAATCAGGCGGTTGAAAGCATCTTCTAAAGTTTTTTGTGTTTCTCTTAATTCTAAATAAGTGGTAATGCCAAGCCGCAACCTTTCTACCGAGATGAAAACATTTTCTTTTGCCAGTAAAATATTTTCTTCTTCTAACTGCAGTGTTTTTTTACGCAGTTTATATTCTTTAAATGCACTGCTGATGGCAATATCGTTTTTTGTTTTTATGTTGTTGTACACAATTTTGTTGTAATCAATATCCAATTGCGCCTGCTGAATTAAGCGCCTTGCATTGTAGCCGTTAAAAATGGGGATGCTGGCAGATATGCCATAATTAAAACCAAGGTTGCGGTTGTAAAGCGGTGTAAAAGTATTCAGTACTGTTTTGTTATCTGTTCTGCCAAAGTTGTAAGCCGAGTTAACCGAAACAACCGGGTAACGTTCGGCTTTTCTTTCTTTTAAAGTAAGACCGGCAATGGTAATATTTTGCTTGGCCACCAGCAGGGCAGGGTTGTTTGTTTCGGCGCTGTTTAAAATATCTCCCATAATAAGATTGCTGTTGATGGGGATGGAATCTGCCACATCATACATCGTATTTACCGGTGCGGCCATTAACTGGTTCAGTTGTTCTTTTAACTGTTCGGTAATTGTTTGCTGCTGAAGCCGGGCAGCTTTTTGTGCATTCAAATCTGTTTTAGCCTGCAGCAATTCTGGTTTGGCGCCAAGGCCAACACTTAATTTTTTTTCGGCCAGCTTTACCCTTTCTTCATTAATGCCCATTTGTTCTTCGATGGCTTTCAGTTGTTGTTTTTGCCTTACAATGTTGTAGTAATTTGTGATAACGGCGGCAATGGTATTTACAATTTGGTTTTTAATATTCAGTTGCCCCAGCCTTATAAATTCTGCCAGCTTATCCCTGGTGGCAAACATTTTAAAACCGTCAAACACCGTCCAGTTAAGCGATACGCCTGCAGTAATATTATCTGAGCGGATACCGTTTTTTTGTTTAATGCTTCCGTCGGCAAGTTTTTGTTTTTGATTGTTGGTATTAAAAACAACGCCTGTGTTTGCATTTACCCTGGGCAAAAAAGCAGCTTTTGCATAAGCGTTATCCAATGCAAAGGCAGTAGAATCGTTTTTAAGTAATTGTATATCGTAATTATTTTTTAATGCAGCAGCAATGGCTTCTTCTGCCGTAAGCATTTTTTGGGCGGCAGCCGGTAAATAAAAAACCAAACTTAAAAGCAATGATATTTTAAAACAGTTCTTCATTCAATTTATTTAAACAGAAATAGATGTTTGTTCAATATTGTCATCCAATGCACTTGTTTTCTTTTTAGAAGAAAGAAAAGAGTACATAGCCGGTATAACAAACAAAGTAAGTATCAGCGAAAACATAATGCCACCAACAATTACTATACCGAGTGGAATACGGCTGGTGGCAGCATCGCCTAATGACAATGCCAGCGGCAATGCTCCCAAACTCATGGCAAGGCTCGTCATCAAAATAGGCCGCAGCCTTTGCGAAGCTGCATAAATAACAGCCTGTGTTTTTTTCATGCCTTTCAACTGATTTTGGTTGGCAAACTCCACAATTAAAATTCCATTTTTGGTTACCAGCCCAATCAGCATAATCATTCCAATTTGCGAAAATATATTGATGGTTTGCCCAAAAAGCCAAAGCGATAACACAGCGCCTGCAATGGCAAGCGGAACGGTAAACATGATGATGAAGGGGTCAATAAAACTTTCGAACTGGGCCGCCAAAATTAAAAAGATAAGCACCAGCGCCAGCATAAAAGCAAAACTTGTGTTGCTGCTGCTTTCTGCAAAATCTCTGGATGAGCCGCTTAATGCAGTACTAAAACTTTCATCCAGTACTTTTGTTTTAATTCTTTCCATTTCTTTAATGCCATCGCCTACAGTTTTGCCAGGTGCTAATCCTGCAGATATGGTTGCAGATTTATACCTGTTAAAATGGAAGATAGTTGGCGGCGTTGCATCTTCTGTGATGGAAACCACATTGTCTAAGCTGATGATGTTTCCTTTGTTTGTTCTTACATAGATGGCTTTTAAATCTTCGGGGTCGTCACGGTTATCCCTGTCAACCTGGCCAATAACCTGGTATTGTTTTCCGTCTTTAATAAAATATCCAAGCCTTCTGTTACTAAAAGCCAGTTGCATGGTTTCTGAAATATCCTGGACACTTACACCCAACTGGCTTGCTTTCAACCGGTCAATATTCAACCGCAGTTCGGGTTTATTAAATTTAAGGTCGGCATCAATGCCTTGTAATATGGTGCTTTTAGATGCTTCTTCTAAAAACCGGGGAAGGGCTTTTGAAAGTTTATCAAAATCATTGTTCTGAATTACGAACTGAACAGGCTGGCCGCCACGGCGGTTTACAGCAATGGTTTGTTCCTGAATGGGGAAAGCCCTTCCTTCGTTATAGCGGGATAAATTTTTGGTGATAAGGTTTACAATATCCTGCTGGCTCCTGTTTCTTTCTTTTGGCTCACTTAATACCACCCTCACAGATCCGCTGTTGGCACTGCCTCCTCCGCCAAAACCGGGGGCTGTCATGTTTACCACATATTTTTTTTCGGGTACAGAGTCCATTACCAGTGTTACCAGTTTATCCATGTATTTATCCATGGCATCATAAGCAGTGCCTTCGGGTGCAGTTACAGTAAGGCGGAAGCCGCTGCGGTCTTCCATTGGTGCCAGTTCCGACTGCAGGTTTTTGCCAATGAACCAGATGATTAAAAAACAGCCTGCAATAATTGGTAATGCCATCCATCTTACTTTCATAAATCCGGCCAGCGATTTTTTATATCCGTTTTCCATTCCCCTGAAAAAAGGTTCGGTTACATTGTAAAACCAGGTATGCTTGTGTACATTTTTTCTTGATAAAAAAACATTGAGTACCGGGGTTAATGTTAATGATACAAAAGCAGAAATGAGCACAGCGCCGGCAACCACAATTCCAAACTCACGAAACAACCTGCCCACAAAACCTTCTAAAAAAATAATGGGCAAAAACACCACAGCCAGTGTGATGGAAGTGGCAATAACGGCAAAATAAATTTCTTTGGAACCTTCTTTGGCAGCCTGCCACTTGTTCATTCCCTTTTCCATTTTTTTAAAAATGTTTTCTGTTACCACAATTCCGTCATCTACTACAAGGCCCGTGGCCAGCACAATGGCAAGCAGCGTAAGCAGGTTAATGGTAAAACCACAGAGGTACATAATAAAGAAGGCACCAATTAATGAAACGGGGATATCTATCAATGGCCGGATGGCAATTATCCAGTCTCTGAAAAAAAGATAGATGATTAACACAACAAGGATGAAAGAAATAAGCAGTGTTTCTTTTACTTCAGAAATTGATTTGCGTATGAATTTGGTTTGATCGTAACTTATCTCAAGCCTTATGTCGGCGGGCATGTCTTTAAGTATTGCATCAAATCGTTTGAACAATTCATTGGCAATGGCAATATTGTTGGTGCCGGGCTGTGGAACAACTACAATGGCCAGCATGGGTACACCGCTTTCTTTTAAAACAGATTCTTCGTTTTCGGGGCCCAGCAGCACTTCGGCAACATCTTTCAGTTTTATATCGGTGCCGTTAATGTTTTTTACAATCAGTTCCTGAAACTGCTCTTCGGTATTAAGGCGGCCAAATGTACGGATGGAAAGTTCAGTTGCATTGCCCGATATTTTGCCAGATGGCAATTCAATATTTTCTTTTGCCAGCGCCTGCTGCACATCGCCGGGTGTAATAGAAAAAGCAACCAGTTTTGAAGGATTTAGCCAGATACGCATGGCGTATTTTTTTTCGCCCCAGATATTTACGCCGCTTACTCCGGGTATTGTCTGAATCCTTTCAACAATATTGTTTTGAACAAACTCTGTTAACTCCAGTTGGTTTTTTGTGGAGCTTTGGATGATCATAAAAAAAATTGGGTCGCTGCTGGCATCGGCTTTTGAAACAACTGGCAGCCCATCCAGGTCGGCGGGCAGCGAACGGCTGGCCTGCGATACTTTATCCCTTACATCATTGGCTGCGGCTTCCAGGTCAACATCCAATTCAAACTCTACATTAACATTGCTGCTGCCCTGGCTGCTGCTGGAAGTAATATTTTTTATACCTGCAATACCGTTAATGGCTTTTTCGAGAGGCTCGGTTATTTGCGATTCGATAATATCGGCATTGGCACCGGGATAAGATGCCCGTACATTTATATTGGGCGGATCAATAGCGGGATAATCTCTTACACCAAGAAATTTATACCCGATTAATCCGAATAAAATAATAATTAAGTTAAGCACCATTGCCAGTACCGGCCTTCGCAAACTTAATTCTGAAATGTTCACAGCGCTTGCTTATTTAATTTTTAGAAATTTTATTTATCTGCACTTTGCTGCCGGGTTTTGTAGTTAACAGGCCGCTTATTAAAACCGTATCGCCTGCTTTTAGCCCGCTAGTTATTTCCACCATCGCCGAATCCCTTGTGCCCAGTGTTACCACTTCCATCGAAGCAAGGCCGTTTCTTACAGCAATTACCTTTTTATTTCTTGCTTCAGGTATTATGGCCTGTGTTGGTATCATTAATGCTGCATCATTTTCGCCTAAGGGAATTTGCACTCTGGCAAAAGCGCCGGCAATTAATTGAGCATCGGGTTTTACAACCACTCCATTTACATTCAGGCTGCGGTTTTCTTCTGTTATATTATTTTCGGTGGCTGTAATTTTTGCGGTGTAAACAGTTGGATTGTTTTCAACAGAAAAATGAACCAGGTTACCAATTTTCATTTTTGGCCCGTATTTTTCCGGCACAGTAAAAGATAATTTAAGCTGACTTACTTTTCTAAGCGTAGCAACTACCGTGGCAGGCGTGATGTAAGCGCCAATGCTGAGCGTACTTAAACCGAGTTTGCCGCTGAAGGGTGCCCTCAATGATGTTTTTGAAATGCTGGTGCTTACAATATTCATATCGGCTTTAATTGTGTTAACCGATAAAGCCTGCATATCATACTCCTGCTGGCTTACGCCGCCAATTTTTAGTAAAGCCTCATATCTTGCTGCAGTTTGCTCAGCTACTTTCAACTGCACCTGCAGTTTTTTAAGCTGGGCCTGCAAATCGCCGTCATAAATTTTTAAAATCATTGCACCCTGGTTTACATAGCTGCCTTCTTTAAAATAAATGGCTGTTACCCTGCCGCTCACTTCGGGGTGCAGTTCAGTTTCTGCATAAGGTGCCAGGCTGCCCGGCACTTCAAGCCCCTGCGAAAGCAATTTTGGAGTTACAATATATCCTTCGGCTTTTGAAACGGGTGCTGGTGGTTTTGCGGCAGGTGTTTTACTGTCTTCTTTTTTACCAGACTGGCAACCGAATGTAAGCAGCACTGTAAAAATAAAAATTACTGCAATTGATTTTGAAATTACGCTCACCTGATTTTTATTTTTTTATTAGAATCTTTTTAAACAAAAAAACAGTCGTTTAAGTTTTTGATATCACCTTTAAATGTTGTTTTATTCTGTTAGCCTGGTGAATCAGTTCCTGCTTTTCTTTACTAAGTATAGTTACATGCCCCATTTTTCTGCCGGGCCTTGTTTCTTTTTTTCCATAAATATTAACAAATACATTTTCTATTTTTAAAATTTCTTCCAGCCCTTCATAATGGGCTTCGCCGCTGTGGCCATCTGCCCCTAGCAAATTTACAATAGCGGCCGGTAAAATGTGTTCGGTATTTCCCAGAGGGTAGCCCAGCATTATCCGCCACAACATATCAAACTGGCTGCTGTAATTTGCTTCAATGGTATGATGGCCGCTGTTGTGTACCCTTGGTGCGGTTTCATTTACCAGCACATTGTCTTTGTCGTCAATAAATAATTCTATGGCAAAAATGCCGGGGCTTTTTAAATCTTTCACCACTTTCAATGCAATGGCTTCGGCCTTCCATAAAATTTTTTCAGCAATGTCTGCCGGGCTTATCTGGTAATCTAATAAATTTAACCGCTGGTCAAAAACCATATCTACAGAAGGGTACAAAGCATTTTCTCCTTTATCATTTACCGCAACAATTACCGAAAGTTCTTTTTTTATGGTAACTAATTTTTCCAGTACCGATGGGCTGTCAAATCCTTTTGCTATGTCTTCCTTTGTTTTTAAAAGCTGAACACCACGGCCATCATAGCCGCCAATACCAATTTTATGGGCTGCCGGTAAAAAGTTAAAATGCTGGTTAAGTTCGCCGGCATTTTGCGTAATTACAAATTCGCTGGTGGGTATTTCACTGGCTTTATAAAACTGCTTTTGTAAAATTTTGTTCTTAATAATTTTTAAAGCAGATGGTTTGGGATAAATGCGTACTCCTTCGGTTTCTAATTTTTCCAGTGCATCTTCATTCACACTTTCTATTTCGATGGTAAGGGCATCGAGGCCTTTGCCAAAATTATAAACGTCGTCAAAGTTTTTAATATCGCCATTGGTAAAATGATGGCAGAGGTGTGCAGCGGGGCAGTCATCATCATTCTCCATTACAAAAGTTTCCACCGGGTAATTTGCTGCAGCCTGCAGTAACATCCTGCCTAATTGTCCGCCGCCAAGTATGCCAACTTTTTTCATCTTAATAATTAAGAGCCGAAGATACAACGCCAAAAAATTACAGCGAATAAAGTTTCTGTTTTTATGGGTTGTGAGATAGCTGGGGTTTCTTTCTTCTTTTTACAGTTTTATGAGAATAGTTTTTAGACAGCACACTGATATTGCCATCCACTTCCAGCACTGCAAGGTTTACATCTTTGACGCTGTTAATGCCATGTTCCCTCACTGCCATTTCCAGTTCATCCATATTCATCATGGCTTCTTTCATTCCTTTTTCAAAAACTTCGCCATCATGCACAAGAATTATTTTTTCGCCCTGCACTGCTTTGCTGATGGAGGGAATTACACGGAACAAATATTTTAAAATATAGTTGGCAATAAAAAGGCTTAATGCAGCCACAAGGCCGCCGGGCAATGTATCGTCTTTGCCCACCATGGCATTTTGAACACTGTTGCTGATTAATAAAATAAACACCAAGTCAACAACCGAAAGCTGCGAAAGTTCTTTTTTGCCAAAAATGCGGATGGCGGCAATAATAAAAAAGTAAACAGCAACCGACTGGCCTGCAATGGTTAAATAATCTTTCCACTTTTCCATAAAAACATTTTTGTTGTGTGAAGTTAGTGTAAGAAATAATTGTGTTGCTAACTTATCTATCTTTGTGGGCAAATGATTCCTGATTACCCACATAAGATTTTTCCCGACGAACGCTGCCATTACAATTTGCTGATGGAGGTTTTAGCGATGGGTTCGGCACTGGCTCAATAAAGTGTTGCAGTACAAGTGTGCGACGCCACTGAAGTTGCACAATAAACAAATGCCGGGTACAAAAAATAAATTCCTTTTTATGTTAGCTGAATTAACAACAGATAAAAAAATAATTGCTGAAGATTTTCTGCCATTGCAGGGCACCGATTATGTAGAATTTTATGTGGGCAATGCAAAGCAGGCTGCACATTTTTATAAAACTGCTTTTGGCTTTCAGTCGCTGGCTTATGCCGGCCCCGAAACGGGGATGAAAGATAAAGTAAGCTATGTGATAAGGCAGAACAAACTCACTTTTGTGTTAACCACGCCGCTGAGGCCGGGCAACGAAATTGCCGACCATATTTACAAACATGGCGATGGGGTAAAATTTCTTGCTTTAAAAGTGGAAGATGCAACAACTGCTTATGAAGAAACCACCAAACGTGGTGGCAAAAGTTATAAAGCTCCTGAAACTTTGAAAGATGAAAATGGCGAGGTGATTGTAAGCGGCATTCACACTTATGGCGATACAGTGCATCTTTTTATTGAAAGAAAAAATTACAACGGCATTTTTATGCCAGGCTTCAGGGAGTGGAAATCGAATTATAATCCAACTGAAACTGGTTTATTGTATGTAGATCATTGCGTGGGTAATGTTGGCTGGAACCAGATGAACCCCTGGGTGAATTTTTATGAAGAAGTGATGGGATTCCGCAATATTCTCACTTTTGATGATAAAGATATTTCTACAGAATACTCTGCATTGATGAGTAAAGTGATGAGCAATGGGAATGGCTTTGTAAAATTCCCTATTAACGAACCTGCCGAAGGAAAAAAGAAAAGCCAGGTGGAAGAGTATCTTGATTTTTATAATGGAGAAGGTGTGCAACATGTAGCCATTGCCACTGCCGATATTGTTAAGACGGTTACCGAACTTCAAAAACGTGGCATTGATTTTTTAAATATTCCATCCAGCTATTATGAAGATGTGCTGGACAGGGTTGGTAAAATTGACGAGGATTTAAAACCATTGCAGGAACTGGGTATTTTAATTGACAGGGATGAAGAAGGTTATTTACTGCAAATTTTTTCTAAGCCATTAGAAGACAGGCCAACATTATTTTTTGAAATTATACAACGGAAGGGAGCAAAAAGTTTTGGTAAAGGAAATTTTAAAGCATTGTTTGAAGCATTGGAAAGAGAACAGGATGCAAGGGGCAATTTATAAACACATGATTTTTTTAATCATTCCATAGCCCGGAGTTTTCAACTTTTCCACATAATTGTGTTATAATTGGCTCCGGTTTCAATAAAATTGCTATTTTCACGTTTCTGTAGCTGTAACCCCCAATTTTTATTTTACACTGTTGTTGATTATTTTTTATGAAGCGTTTGTTTCTTAAATACTGTCTTATAATATTATTTGCAATTATTGCAGCAGGCAGCTCATTTTCCCAAACTTCTTTTGTTGATTACCAGAAATCGTCTATGAAAATTTCGGATGTTTTTGGCCGCATGGAAGATTCAGTAAAAAAACAGTTTGAAGCAAAAAAACTTACCTGGCCGCCTCAATCCATGTACATCCGTTCTTTTAAATTAGACAGGCAACTGGAAGTGTGGGTAAAAGGAAGCGCTAAAGAACCCTACAAACTATTTAAAACCTACAAGGTTTGCATGCAAAGCGGCACTGTGGGTCCCAAAAGAATTGAAGGCGATTTTCAGGTGCCGGAAGGGTTTTATTACATCAATGAATTTAATCCCAACAGCAATTACCATTTATCGCTTGGTTTAAACTATCCCAATGCTTCCGACAAAATTTTAAGCGACAGCACCAGGCCCGGCAACGCCATTTACATTCATGGCAACTGTGTTTCCACAGGCTGCATCCCCATAGATGATGTGCCTGTTGAAGAAGTGTATGTAATAGCCACTTATGCAAAAGCCAGCGGTCAGGATTTTATTCCGGTGCATGTTTACCCTGTAAGGTACAATGTAAAAAAATCAATGGATTACCTTGAAGATGCTTCCAGACAAAATGTAAACCTTCACCAGTTTGCATTTAAACTAAAAGAAGCATTTGATTATTTTGAAGAGAAAAAACAATTGCCTGTAATTATGGTAAATAAAAAAGGGCAGTATGTAGTTAACTGATACAGCGTATCCCGTATGTTTACCCCGGATTAGTAAGTTTATTTTCCTTTCCCTTTTAAACCCCTGCCGTATTGCAACCCCATTACTTACTAATTATGAGGCGTACAATTATTTTCAGCATTTTCTTATTCAGTTGCCAGCAGGCATTTACACAAAACATTTCGGGTGTTGTAAATATTTACCGCAAAGTATTGTGGGTGGATAGTGCAAACGGAAGAATTAAATTGTCTGATGTGTCGGGTTTTGGCACTTATGTAGGCAACAAAGCAATGCTGGTACAAATGAAGGGGGCGACGATGGATGAGACGAATACAACATCGTTTGGAAACCTATTATCAGCAAACAATGCAGGCAATTTTGAAGTAGGTACCATTTGTGGTTTCCTCAATGATACATTGGTGTTTGAAAGAAAACTGAATAACTTTTATGATGTAAGCGGTAAAGTGCAATGTGTTATTCTTCCAAAATATACTGATGTAACTGTTACAGGAACATTGCTGCCAATGTCATGGGATTCGGCAAATGGAGTTGGGGGCATTATTGCATTGGAAGCAACCGGAACAATTACATTGAATGCCGATATTAATGCTGATTCGTCGGGGTTCAGGGGCGGGAATGTATATAGTTACAGCGGCGATTGTAGTGATTTTAATTTTCCTCCGGTTGTATATAATTGCACAGAATTTTTTCTGGCAAATCCTAGTGGCAATAGTTATAAAAGCGGGGGAAATAAAGGAGAGGGAATTGCTTTTTATATCTCAGGAAAAGAATTTGCAAAAGGAAAACAGGTAAATGGCGGCGGCGGTGGCAATAATAGTAACCACGGCGGTGCTGGTGGTGGCAATTATGGTTCGGGTGGTGGTGGAGGAAGTAAAACGGGAAGCTCTTGCGTAAATCCTAATCCTGGTATTGGTGGTTCAGCACTTTCTTCAATTGGTTATTCTCTTTCAAATTTTAAAATATTTATGGGCGGCGGCGGTGGCACCGGTCACCAGGATAATGATGTGGGAACTCCTGGCGGACATGGTGCTGGAATTGTTTACCTGCTTTGCAATACTTTACAAAGCAATAACCAAAAAATTACAGCAAACGGCGGTGTGCCTTACAGGGCTGGCTTAACACCAGACCCTTATGCTTCCAACAGTGATGGTGGGGGTGGCGGTGGTGCAGGTGGTGTTATTATAGTGGATGCTATAAATATAACAGGCAATTTACAAGTAGAAGTTAACGGGGGCAAAGGTTCCAATACCGAAGCTTCTGCAGGTAATTCAAATTGCACAGGCCCGGGCGGTGGCGGTGGTGGCGGATTAATCTGGTTTAAAAGTGTATCTCTTCCGGCAGGTGTTAGTGCAAGTAAATCGGGTGGTGCCAGTGGAATCATCATGAATTCTTCTGCAGCATGCAATGGCGGTGCAAATGGTGCTGCATCAGGCAACGGAGGTAACGTACTTTTCAATTTTTCTTTTCCAACACCCAGGGATTCTTCTCCCATTTGCCAGTCGCTTGTGCCTTTGCAAATGCTGGTTTCGTTAAATGGTTATGTACAAAATGATAAAACATTTTTAACCGCTATTATCAGTAATGCACAAAATCTAAGGCAATGTATTTTGCAAAGAGCAACTGCTGCCGGCAATTTTGCAGATGTAAGTTCGCAGCAAAATAATCATTCAACGCAGTATAATTTTGTTGATGCAGTTGTTTCTTACCAAACTGTTTTGTACCGGGTAAAAATTATAAGCAAAGATGGTGGGGTAAGTTATTCTTTGGTATTAAGATTTAGTAAAAAAGAAGAAGGTAAAAATTTATCGGTTGAAATTTTCCCCAATCCTGCCAGGGAAATCCTTGCAATGCAGGCAGAAAGTAAATTAAACATTGCGGCTACCATAAACATTACTGACAAAGCCGGAAGAATACTGGCAACAAAGCAGCAACAATTATTTGCCGGAAAAAATACTGTAACTATTGTACTGGATAAATTACCCGATGGAATTTTATTTGTTACTATTAAAGCCGGAACAGAAAAAATAGTAAAGCCGTTTGTTAAATTACTCCATTAACGCCTGCACAGTTTCTGTTGTTCGTTGGGTCAGCAATATTTTTCTGTCTTTTGTAAGTTCATCAAATTTTTCTTTGGTATAATGCCTGATGGTTAGCAGCGTTAAATCTTTTTTTACCTGCACATCAAATAAATCAGCAGCAGACAGTGCCAGTTTTTCTATCTTATCTGCATGGTCATCTAAACAGCATAAAATACTGATGGCACCCGTTTGCGAAAGGTTAGGCTTTACTTTTATGGCGGCAAATAATTCATACAAATCGCTGATGCCTTTTTCTCCCACAAAAGAAAAATCTTTACTGCTCAGTTGCAGCAGCACTTGTTTTTCTTTTAAAACAATTATTGGCGGAAGCTGATGCACAGCCTTACTGCTGATGATGGTGCCCGGCAGTTCGGGTTTTAAAAAGCAACGCACATGCAGCGGAATATTTTTGTTTTGCAGCGGTTTAATTGTTTTTGGATGAATAACCTGTGCGCCATAATAAGCCATCTCTATTACTTCATCAAAACTAAGTGCCGGAATAAATATGGCATCTGCAAATTGTTTTGGGTCGGCATTCATCACACCTTCCACATCTTTCCAGATGGTTTGATTCTGGGCATCAAGCATGTTGGCAAAAATGGCAGCGCTGTAATCACTGCCCTCCCTTCCTAATGTAGTGCTTTCATTTTCATCAGTAGCGCCAATGAAGCCCTGCGTAATTACAATATCAGTTTCTGCAAACAAAGGTTTAATGTCTTCATCAATTTTTTGTTGGGTAAAATTCCAGTCAATGGCCGCATCCCTGAAATTATCATCCGTTCTTAAAACATCCCTCACATCCACCCATTTATTTTTTATACCGGCTTCATTAAGGTAGTTACTCATGATGGCAGTGCTCAGTAACTCGCCACTGCAAACTATCTGGTCGTAATAATAGTCGTACTCATTTACCGGCTTGTCGTGCAGCAGCCATTCTACTTCAGTAAAAAAATCTTTCAACTGGTTTTCGGCCTGCTGCCAGTTTAACACAACAAGATATTTGAGTGTGGTAAGATGCTGTTCTTTTACCTGCTCAAACAATTTCAGTGCATCTTCTTTTCTTCCTTCGCAAAAAGCATCCACCACTTTTTCAAGGGCATTGGTCATTTTGCCCATGGCAGAAATAATCACTAATATTTTTTCTCCTTTAAAAGATTGTAAAATAGCAGCAACATTTTTTATCCGTTCTATACTGTTGATACTTGCCCCGCCAAATTTGAATACCTTCATAATAATGTGCTGATATGCTAATGTGATAATGCGCTAATGAAAGACACATCTGTTATTAATAATTCATACTTTTGAAATACAAATCTACTCCCGATAGCTATCGGGGCAAAATCTAAAATTAGTTTATGGCAACCAATCGCAGGGTTCAAACATTGGATGAGTTTACCATTCAGCAAATGAGAGATTTTCCGCAGGCAACAGGCGAACTGGCCGGCCTGCTTCGTGACATTGGCCTTGCGGCCAAAAGAGTAAACGTGGAAGTAAACAAAGCGGGCCTCGTAGATATTTTGGGCGATGCCGGCACGATGAACATACAGGGCGAAGAAGTGAAGAAGTTAGACATTTTTGCCAATAACCAGTTTGTGGGTGTGCTGCGGCATGGCATCAGTTGCGCCGGCATTGGCAGCGAAGAGCTGGATGATATTGTGGTGTTTGATGATGAAGTAAGCAACCGCAGTAAATATGTTTGCCTTTTTGATCCGCTGGATGGCAGCAGCAATATTGATGTGAATGTTTCTATAGGCACTATCTTCAGTGTTTACAGGCGTGTGAGTGAGCTGGGCAAACCAGCCACCGAAGCAGATTTTTTACAACCCGGCAATAAACAGGTGGCGGCTGGGTATATCATTTATGGTTCATCAACCATGATGGTGTATGCAACAAGGCTGGGGGTAAATGGTTTTACACTTGACCCGTCCATCGGGGAATTTTCTTTGAGCCATCCCGATATAAAATGCCCCGACAAAGGCAAATTGTATTCGGTAAATCATGGCAACTTTTTTCAGTATGAAGAACCAGTGAAGCAATACATTACTGCCTGCCAGAAAAAAGATAAAACAACCGGCGGGCCTTACACACAAAGATATATTGGCAGCATGGTGGCCGATGTGCACCGCAATTTAATCAAGGGCGGTATTTTTATGTACCCCGTAACAACGGATAAACCAAAAGGAAAACTAAGGCTGCTGTATGAATGTAATCCCTTTGGGTTCATAGTAGAAATTGCCGGCGGTAAAGCCACCAATGGAAAACAAAGGATATTAGATGTGCAGCCAACAGAACTTCACCAGCGAAGTGCTTTTTTTGTAGGCAGCAAGCTGATGATGGAAGAGCTGGAAACTTATCTGGAAAAATAAGAAACAAATCAACACACAATGAGTAAATTAAATTCAATTGGATTAAATGAAAAATTGTCGGCTGATCTGGCCACAAACTTAAACACACTACTGGCAAATTACCAACTGTTTTACATGAATGCAAGGGGTTATCACTGGAACATTAAAGGCGATAAGTTTTTTGAACTGCATGTAAAGTTTGAAGAACTTTATACCGATGCATTACTGAAAGTGGACGAAATTGCCGAACGAATTCTTACGCTGGGCCACACGCCGCTAAATACTTTTACAGATTACCTGAAACAGTCTGATATAAAAGAAACCAAAAACATAAGTGATGGTAAAAAAGCTGTTGCCTTTATACTGGATGGCTTTAAAGTTTTATTAACTACCGAAAGAAAAATACTGGAAATTTCTGCCAAAGCAGATGACGAAGGTACTAACGCACTCATGAGTGATTATATAAGGGAGCAGGAAAAAATGGTTTGGATGTATTCGGCATATTTAAAATGAAATCAATGACAAAACCAATCATCTCTGTAAAAGATTTAAAAAAGAACTACGGCTCTTTTGAAGCGGTTAAAGGAATTTCTTTTGATGTGTATGAAGGCGAAATTTTTGGATTGCTTGGCCCCAATGGTGCAGGCAAAAGCACTACACTTGAAATTATAGAAACGCTCCGGAGCAAAACAAGCGGCCAGGTAATTGTTGATGGCTTCAACCTTGACAAAGACCCCGGCAGCATTAAAAAAATAATTGGGGTGCAATTGCAAACCTCTGGCTTTTTCCCCGGGTTAAGCCTTGTTCAATTGCTGCAGTTGTTTGCCGGCCTTTACAACCAGCAGATAAAGCCCATGGATTTTTTAAAACTGGTTAACCTGGAAGACAAAGCAAAAAGCAAGTTTAAAGAAATGAGTGGCGGGCAAAAACAACGCTTTTCTATTGCCACTACTTTGGTAAACAAACCCAAAATTATTTTTTTGGATGAACCAACAACTGGTTTGGACCCACAGGCAAGAAGAAATTTGTGGGACTTAATAAGAGACATCCGCAGCAAAGGCACCACGGTAATCATCACCACACATTACATGGATGAAGCCGAGCAGCTTTGCGACCGCATTGCTATTATGGATGAAGGAAAAATCATTAAAATGGATTCTCCCGATAAAATGATAGATGATTTAGTTGCCACCGGGTTCGAAAGGCCAAAACAGGTAAAAGCCGCCAGCCTCGAAGATGTTTTTATACATTTAACAGGCAAAGAAATAAGGGAAGAATAATTTCCCTTTTCTTTGCACTTTCTTTTAACTAAAAAAATATTGATGAAACAATTTTTGATTGCAGTACTTTGTTTTACAACAGTTGTTAATGCAGTTGCTCAAACAAAAGGCAAAGCCAAAGCCCCCGTTAAAACTTTATCCAAACCCACTTTCCAGAATTCTACCGACAGTTTTAGTTATGCCGTTGGGGTAAGCATTGCCAATAACATGATGCAGCAGGGTATAACATCTATCAATTTTGCCTATTTGCAAAAAGGTATGAATGCTTCTTTTAAAAACGAAAAAAAATTAATGGACGAAAACCAGTGTAACATGAGTATCCAGGCAAAGCTGCAGGAATTTGCAGGCAAAAAAAGTGAAGCGGAAAAACTAAAATGCAAGACATACCTGGAAGCAAATGCCAAAAGAAAAGAAGTGGTATCGCTGCCCAATGGTTTGCAATACGAAGTATTGAAAGCAGCACCGGACAGCAGCGTACTTAAGCCTGCGCCGTCAGATACGGTGGTAGTAAATTATGTGGGCACATTGATAGACGGAACCGAATTTGATAATTCTTACAAACGTGGAAACCCTGCTACTTTTCCTTTGAATGGTGTAATAAGGGGCTGGACAGAAATTTTGCAACTAATGAGGGTGGGAGACCGGTGGAGGGTTTATATACCAACCGAACTTGCGTATGGCATGAACCCGCCAACGCCTGCAATACCTGCAGGTGCTGCTTTAGTTTTTGACATTTCTCTGGAAGGTATAAACCCAGCAGCTATTAAATGATGACAACAGACTCAAGATATCCCATCGGCAAATATGAAGTGCAGCCATTTTCAAAAAAATTATTGAAAGAATGGCTCACCGACATAAAAAACCTGCCGCAGCATCTGGAAAATGCAGTGCTTAATTTGGATGATGCACAATTAAACACACCCTACCGCAATGGCGGCTGGACGGTGAAGCAGGTGGTGCACCATGTTGCCGACAGCCACATGAATGCCTACATTCGTTTTAAAGCCGGGTTAACAGAAAACAATCCCACCATTAAACCTTATGATGAAGTAAAATGGGCCGAAATGATTGATGTAAAAGAATTGCCCATTAATATTTCATTAACCCTGCTGCATGCGCTGCATTCAAGATGGCACCACGTTTTGCAAAGTTTATCGCAGGATGATTTGGGGCGTACGGTTTATCACCCCGAACATAAAATGGAATTCCTGCTTTGGGATCTGCTGGGTATGTATGCATGGCACAGCCGCCATCATGTGGCGCATATTACTGTGCTGAGAGAGCGGATGAAGTGGTGAGTTGGGGGGCACAAAGTCAATAGTACATAGACCATAGTCCATGGTGGAGAATGCTTCATCATGGATTTTTATTTTAATTTTAGCAGCATGAACTGGAAAAAACTTTCTTCATCTTATCTTTCGAGACACATATATTTTACAGCCCGTAAAGACAGGTGTGAACGGCCCGACGGAAAAATTGTTGCCCCTTATTTCGTGGTAGAACTTCCCACTTCGGTTTGTGCTATGGCAATAACTACCGAAGGCGAAGTGATTTTTACAAGGCAGTACCGCCATCCTATTGAAGAAACTATTTTAGAACTGCCCGGCGGCTTTGTAGACCCCGGCGAAGAACCTGCCACTGCCATTGCAAGAGAACTGCTTGAAGAAACGGGCTACGAATTTGAGTCTGTTGAATACCTGGCAAAAGTTGCTGCCAACCCTGGTGTACTGGATAATTACACTTATTTATATTTAGCAAAAGGAGGCACAAAAACTGCTGCCCAAAAATTAGACAACAACGAAGACATTGAAATTATCCTGTTTAGTTTAGAAGAAGTAAAAGCCATGCTGCAGAAAAATGAAATTAAGCAGGCGCTGCATGTGAGTTGTTTGCATTATGCGTTGGGGGCTTTGGAATTATAGTTTGATTCACAGCACCATCAAACTACATCCCCTCACATCACTGTTATCCATCCGCCCCAGCACTTCAAAGCTGCCGTTGCTGTAAAGCCTGCCGACATCTTCGGTGGCAATAAAAGCGCAACTGTAAATATTAGCAAGGTCAATTACATTGATTACCCCATTCATTGGTTTGCCTCTTAGTGTTTCGGCGGCTGTCAGTTGCAAAGGATCATCTTCTTCTCTCAGTAAAACTTTCATCCAGGCCGGGCAATGAAAAAATCCATCGCCTTTGGAGTATGCCTGCGATAATAATTCCGTCATACCATATTCTGAATGTACGGTGCTGATGCCAAGCTGCTGCTGTAGTTGTTGATGCACCTCTTTTCTTGTAAGTTCTTTTCGCCTGCCCTTCATGCCGCCGGTTTCCATAATGATGGTGTGGCGCAACTGCATGGGATATTGCTCTGCAAAATCAAGCAATGCATACGTAACACCAATTAATAAAGTGGGCTGCTTTATAAGTTCATTGTGCAGTAAGGTGCTGTGCAGTTTTTCATGGTCGTTTAAATAAAAGCCGCTCAGTTTGTTGCCGCTTTCTTTTATCAATTCATCCACCATCATCACCAGCGATGAATTGTTTCTTTCTAAATAAGATGGAAGCAAACCAAGTATGCAGTAATTTTTTGTAGCGCCATAAAACCGGTTGAAAGCATTGCTAAAACTTTTTCGGTAAAGCGAAATATCTTTTACTAAATGTTTGCTGTTGCCTGTGTTAGATGTGCCGCTGCTTTCAAAAACTGCCGCCGGTTCAAAGTCAGTTGTTTTAACTGCATGGGTTTTAAAAAACTGTATGGGCAAAAAAGGAATTTTAAGAATGGAATCCACTGTTCTGAATTCCGTCTTTATTGCATCGCAGTATTGCCGGTAAATTGTGTTGTTTTTGTATTGAAAGCGGAAGAGTTCCAGCGCCAGTTCGTTAAAGTTTTGCTCAGAAGCAGCAAAGATTCTTTTATCAAGGTCAATATTTTTTTCAACCGTATTCAATTTCTATCGCTAAATTTGAGTACTAAATTACAACAATGCGTTACTTCTTAATTATTGCTGCTGTTTGTTCGGTTTTTGCCACCTGCAAGAAGGATAAATTTACAACAGTTCCGCAGATAAAATATAAATCCATTAAGCCAAATGCAGCCCAGAGCAATATTCCGGTAACCAGCCAGGTAATTCCAGTGCTTACCATTCATGTTACAGATGCCGAAGGCGATTTGGGATTTGCTTCATCCACCGACGTTTCTTATATCATCATTAAAAACCTGCTTACCGGAAAGTTAGATTCTTTGAGATTCCCCGACATACAAACATCTGCCCGTAAAAATTTTGAAGGTGATGTTGAAATTACCTTAACGAATTTTTTAGGTTCCAGCACCAGGCCAAGGCCAAAAACCGATACTTTGTATTTTGAAGTATATGTGAAGGATTTTGCAAAAAACAAAAGCAACGTAATTAGAACCGATGACCCGGTTTTTTATATCACTCCATAATGAAGTGGCTGCAGTTTATTCTTTCTCATTCTGTTTTTATTGCGGTTTGTGCAGCCGCACTCAGTCTTCAAACGCTACAGTTATTACAACTTCCGGTTAATGGTTTCCTGCTGTTGTTTATTTTTTTTGCAACCTTATGCGGTTACAATAGTTACTGGCTGCTCAGTAAATTTTCATTTAACAATACAGTTGCTATAAATGTTTTTATAAGAAAACATATTGGTCATATTGTAATGATATTAACCGCCATTGCAGGAATGATCTATTGCATGCTGCAACTGCATCTTGTGTATTATAATATTGCCATCACCTTCTTTTTAACGTTGCTCTATTCTGTTCCGCTGTGGCCTGTTAAGCAATTTTATTTTTCCCGTAAGCTGGGTTTTTTAAAAACGGTGTTGCTGGCTTTTACCTGGGCGCATGTAACTACATTGATGCCGCTGCAAAAATCTATTCCGGCAATGAATAATACTGAATGGCTTATTTTTTTAAGCCATTTTTTATTTATGCTGATGCTTTGCATCATTTTCGACAGCCGGGATGCTGCGGTGGATAAAATTCGTGGGCTGCACAGCCTGGCAACCGATTTAAACCCCGTAACGCTTTGCTATCTTATTGGTGCTGTATTTACTCTTTTGTTCGCTGTCAATTTTATACTGCGTTTTAATGGAGTAAGCGTTGCAGGGTCGGTAGCGCTGCAGGTTGCCGCCATTGCTGTGCTGATTACTTATTATTCTTCTTCAAAAAAACAAGGCTATCTTTTTTATTATTTTTTGGTAGATGGCCTGATGTTATTTTCAGCAATCGCCACCTTCGTTGCCTGTATTTAGTTAATTTTGCTTTTTAACAGCAAACGTTGATAAAAGTTTAATAGCAGTACTGTCTTTGAACTGAGCGTAGCAAGGATGTTGCTATGAAAAACTAAAGCTGGTAAACAAAAAAAAGTAAAACAATTATGGCAAAAGCAAAAAAAACAAAATCAATTCTTACAGATGATTCGTACAATTTTTTAAAAAATTATATCAACAACCCATCGCCAACGGGCTTTGAAAGCAGCGGACAAAAATTGTGGCTTGAGTACATCAAACCTTATGCAGATTCTCATTTTACCGATCCTTATGGTTCGGCTGTGGCAGTTATTAATCCTACTTCCACTTTTAAAGTGGTGATAGAAGCGCATGCAGATGAAATTAGCTGGTTTGTAAATTATATTTCTGCCGAAGGCTTAATTTATTTGAAACGCAACGGCGGTGTTGATCACCAGATTGCGCCAGCAAAACGAGTGTTGATTCATGGAAAGAAAGGAACAGTGAAAGCAGTGTTTGGCTGGCCTGCCATTCACACAAGGCTGAGTAATAATGAAAACAAAGAACCGCAACCCAAAGTAGAAAATTTGTTTTTGGATTGCGGTGCAAGAAATAAAAAAGAAGTGGAAGCCCTGGGTATTCATATTGGTGCTGTGGCAACTTATGAAGAAGGCTACGAAGAACTGGCTTACGATTATTTGATAGGCCGGGCATTTGATAACCGGGTGGGTGGTTTTATGATTGCTGAAGTAGCAAGACTGCTGAAAGAAAATAAAAAGAAACTTCCTTTTGGTTTATACATTGTAAATGCGGTGCAGGAAGAAATTGGCCTTCGTGGCGCTGAGATGATTGCACGGAGGATAAAACCAAATATTGCCATCATTACCGATGTAACGCATGATACAACCACGCCGATGGTGAATAAAATTATTGAGGGTGAAACTGCCTGTGGCAAAGGCCCGTCGCTCACTTATGGCCCTGCGGTGCATAATAAACTGCTGGATATTGTGAAAGCTACTGCTGAGAAAGCTAAGATTCCGGTACAGTTTCATGCGGTAAGCCGCAGCACCGGAACAGATACCGACTCTTTTGCTTATGCAAATGATGGCTGCCCTTCGGTTCTGATTTCTATTCCGCTGCGTTACATGCACACTACGGTAGAAATGATTCATAAGAGCGATATAGAAAATACCATTAAGCTGATGTACGAGACATTGCTGACGCTTTCGCCAAAAACGAATTTGAGTTACTTTAGTTAAACACGGATTACACAGATTACGATGGCTAAAATTTTCTTAATGATGTTTTTATTTTTTTCGGTATGTAGTTGCAATGAAGAAAAAAGCAGGCAGGATAAAATATTGGAAGATTTTAAAAAAGTGAATGAAGATTTACAGAAAAGTAATTTACGTATTGATTCTTTGAACAGAGATTTAAATAAAAAGCTGCAAAAGAAATTATAATGGACGACCGGTTTATAAAATACACCAAGCTTTCAATTATCATATTCCTGCTTTTTTTGGCGGTGCCTGTTACTTTCAGTTTGGTGTTTGGCGTTTTTTATGGTTTCTCCGGCCTTATATCTTCCCGACCGGTTGATGTAATTTTCGAAATTTTTATCATTTCTCTTCCCGCTATTATTTTTTGCACAGCCTTCACCATTTTTTTTGCAAGAACAAAATATCATCCTTCAAAAATTGTAAGGGTCATCTCTTATACTGTTTTCATTATCTGCATTGCAAGCTGCATTTTTTTTCTAGTAACCGATTTGCTTTATTACTTCCATGTTCACCGCAAGGATATAGAAAATTATCAATGTTTTGAAATATGGTTCCTGGCTGGCAACATCGGCACTATTTTTACCATTGGACTTTTGCAGGCTTTTACCACCCAAAAAGAAAAAGACTGGATGGAAAGAGCGAAAGAAAAAAATATCTCCAATACATAACTAAAAAAGATCCCATCCTGTAAAGACAGGACGGGATTACTTTAACCCTTAAAACAACCAACATGAAAATCTTTCTGTTGATACCGTTATAAACAGTATCTACGTAAAAAGGTTTAGCATGGATGTGTCAGGGTTTTGTCAAATTAAACAAGTGCCAGTTCAAGCACCTGCTGCATATTTTTCACATAATGAAATTTAATGCCTTTAATAAACTGGTTGTTTATTTCCTGTACATCTTTTTCGTTTTGCCAGCACATAATAATTTCTTTAAGGCCTGCCCGTTTAGCTGCCAGCACTTTTTCTTTGATGCCGCCTACCGGTAAAACCTGCCCCCGTAGAGTTATTTCACCCGTCATAGCCAGAAAGGGTTTTATTTTTCGGCCGGTAAAAGCACTTGCCAGTGCAGTAAGCATGGTAATGCCGGCGCTTGGCCCGTCTTTGGGCACGGCGCCTTCGGGCACATGTATGTGAGCATTTTTTTTGTTGAACATGTCGGGATCAATATCCGATTTTTTGGCATTGGCTTGCAAATAAGTGAGGGCAGTGGTGGCGCTTTCTTTCATCACATTGCCAAGATTGCCCGTAAGTTTTAATTCGCCTTTGCCATCGCTCAGTTGTGCTTCAATAAAAAGAATATCGCCGCCAACATAAGTCCATGCAAGGCCAACAGCAACGCCGGGCATGTTGGCGGTTTTATAAATTTCGTTGCTGTACCTTGGCCTGCCCAGTATTTTTTCTACATCATTATTGGTAACAGTAGCTTTCAGTTTTCCTTTTATAACTAATTCTTTTGCCTGGTAACGCATGATGCTTGCCAGCATACGGTCGAGTTCCCTTACGCCGCTTTCTCTTGTATAATCTTCAATTACTTTTTCTATTACCGTATCGCTCATTTTAAAACTGTCATTTTTTAACCCGTGCATTTCTCTTTGCTTGGGCATTAAATGGCGTTTAGCAATTTCTATTTTTTCTTCTACAGCGTAACCACTCAGGTCAATTATTTCCAGGCGGTCTCTTAATGCAGGCTGAATGTTTGCAATATTATTTGCAGTTGCAATGAACAATACTTTACTTAAATCATATTCCAGTTCTAAATAATTGTCATAAAAAGTATTGTTCTGCTCCGGGTCCAGTACTTCTAATAATGCAGAAGATGGA
Organism: Bacteroidota bacterium; assembly: GCA_031384415.1. GTDB lineage: Bacteria > Bacteroidota > Bacteroidia > Chitinophagales > Chitinophagaceae > Ferruginibacter. The sequence goes on along the minus strand of JANNAM010000001.1, from coordinate 24,219 downwards.
TCGCCATGTAAAGTGTTACCCACTTTATCAATTTCATCCAGTATCATTACAGGATTGGATGATTTGATTTTTCGGATAGATTGTAAAATTCTTCCTGGCATGGCACCTATATAGGTTTTGCGGTGTCCCCGTATTTCGCTTTCATCATGCAGGCCGCCAAGGCTTACTCTTACATATTTGCGGTTGATGGCGGCAGCAATGCTTTTTCCCAAACTTGTTTTGCCAATGCCGGGAGGGCCCAAAAAACAAAGTATCGGGCTTTTCATATCGCCTTTCAATTTTAGAACGGCTAAATACTCCAGTATGCGTTCTTTAATCTTGTGCATACCATAATGGTCATGGTCTAATATTTTTTTCGATTTTTTTAAATCGTACTGGTCTTCTGTATAATCTGCCCACGGTAAATCAAGCATTAAATCAAGATGATTGTAAACAACAGAATAATCCGGTGTGCTGGGATGCATTCTTTCTAATTTCTCTACACCTTTGGTAAACATTTCTTTTGCAGCTTTGGGCCATTTTTTTCCTTCGGCTTTTTTCTGCATCTCTTTCACTTCGGCAACATTATCGCCACCCAGTTCTTCTTTGATGGCTTTCATTTGCTGCTGCAAAAAATATTCTCTTTGCTGTTTGTCTAATTCTGCCCTTGTTTTGTTGGTTACTTTATTTTTTAGTTCAGTGTACTGCAGTTCGGTCTGCATTAAGTTCATCAGCAGTTCGGCCCTTGCTTTAATATTGTTAATCTCCAGCAGCTTTTGTTTATCACGGATGTCGCTGTTTAAATTGCTGCTTACAAAATGAATAAGAAAAGAAGGGTTCTCAATATTTTTTAAAATGATGGAAGCTTCGCTTGGCAGGTTAGGGCTGATGCTTACAATTTGCCCTGCCAAATCTTTAATGCTGCCCACCATTGCTTCAAAATCCTTATCATCATTCAGCACTTCTTCATCAATGGTTTTAATTTTTGCTTTAAAATAAGGGTCTTCGGCAGTTATTTCTTCAATTTTAAAACGCTTGCGTCCCTGGATGATGATTGTAGTGCCGCCATCGGGCATTTTTATCAGCTTAACTAATTTGGCAACGGTTCCAATATCTTCAAGGTCGCTTACAGTAGGTTCTTCTACATTACTGTCTTTTTGCGCTACCACACCTATCAATTTGTCAGCCTTGTAAGCATCATTTACTGCTTTAATGCTCTTATCTCTGCCAACAGTTATCGGAATTACCACCCCCGGAAAAAGAACAGTATTTCTCAAAGGTAATAATGCAAGTTCGTCTGGAATTGGCTCTGCTTCTGCATTTGGGTCATCTCCATCATTCAATGGAATGATCGGCATAAACTCCATTTCCTCCTCAGGTCCCTGCAAATAAAATTTGTTATCCATAATTATCTCAATATAAAGTCAAAATGTCAAAACCCACCCTTAATTCTGTTTTCTTTTTGTGGAGGTATATATTGTCAATATTGATGCCGGAATAGATTTTAGATTGACTATTTAAGATTTGAAAGGTTGTAGTCTGAAATCGCAAATCTAAAATCGCAAATCTAAAATTCCCCTTTACTTTTGCAATCCATGTATATCAATTGTACCGATAAGGAACTTTCTCTCTTTAAAAAAATTGCTGCAGCGGCAACAGAACTCGATATGCCATGTTATCTCATTGGCGGTTTTGTAAGAGATAAAATACTGGGCAGAAATACAAAGGATGTTGATATTGTTTGTGTGGGTGATGGAATTATTTTAGCACAAAAAGTTGCGGAACAATTCGATCCAACCCCAACAGTAAATTATTTTAAAAACTTCGGCACTGCTCAGTTTGTTTTAAAAAACTTCTTTGAAGCTTATAGTGCAGAAGCCTCCCCCTCGGGGGGAGGTTTGGAGGGGGCTATCGAATTTGTAGGTGCCCGTAAAGAAAGCTATGATTTCAGCAGCCGCAAGCCTGCGATAGAAAATGGAACTTTGGAAGAAGACCAGAACCGGCGTGACTTTACCATCAATGCACTTGCAATTAGTTTAAACAAAGATAACTATGGTGAGCTGATAGATCCATTTAGCGGTATCAGGGATTTGGAACTTAAAATAATTCAAACTCCATTAGCGCCAGACCAAACGTTTAGCGACGATCCATTGCGTATGATGAGAGCCATTCGCTTTGCTTCGCAATTACATTTCACTATAGAAGAAAAAACTTTTGCTTCTATTCAGCAAAATGCAGAACGCATAAAAATTGTAAGCGGCGAAAGAATAGCCGATGAGCTGCATAAAATTTTACTGAGTAGCAAACCATCCATTGGATTTGATTTGTTGTATAAAAGCGGGTTGTTAAAAATAATTTTTCCTCAAATGATTGATTTGGCGGGTGCCGAATATATTGATGGCAAAGGCCACAAGGATAATTTTTATCACACTTTGCAGGTGCTGGATAATATTGCTGAGCATACCGATGATCTTTGGCTACGCTGGGCAGCCGTGTTGCATGATATTGCCAAGCCTGTTACAAAAAGATTTGAAGAAGGGCATGGCTGGACATTTCACGGGCATGAAGTGGTGGGCGGAAGAATGGTGCCGAAAATATTTGCTAAACTTAAACTGCCGCAAAATGAAAAGATGCGTTTTGTACGCAAAATGGTGGAATTGCATTTGCGTCCAATCAGTTTAACCAAAGAAAATATTACAGATTCAGCTATAAGAAGATTGCTGTTTGATGCAGGAGAGGACTTTGATGCGTTGATGACATTGTGCAATGCAGACATTACATCTAAAAATAAACAGAAAGTAAAACGCTATTTAGAAAATTTTGAAATGGTGAGGCAACGCTGTGCAGAAGTGGAAGCAAAAGACCATCTCCGCAACTGGCAGCCACCCATCAGCGGCGAAATGATTATGCAGACATTTAACCTGAAGCCTTCCAAGCCTGTAGGTATCATTAAAGATGCAATTCGCAATGCAATTTTAGATGGTGTGATAGAAAACAATTACGATGCAGCATATACATTTATGTTGAAAAAAGCAAATGAAATCGGGCTTATTAAAGATTCTTAATTTTCTTATTTCTTATTTTTCATTCCTTATTTCTTATTTACTAATTTTACACTATGGCTATATTAAAATTCAGAATTTATTGGGAAGATGACGACAGTATTTACCGTGATGTGGCAATAAAACATACCCATACTTTTTTCGACCTGCATACTACTATTTTAAAAAGTTTTGAGTTTGACAACAAGCACAAAGCAACTTTTTACCGCAGCAACGACCAGTGGCAGCGTGGCCGTGAAATATCTATTGAAAAATATGATAAAGATTACAAGGCAGAACCTTTGATAATGTCTGAAGTGCTGCTTGGTTCCGAAATAAAGAATCCTAACCAGAAATTTATTTACGAATACGATTTTAATAAGTACTGGCATTTTATGGTGGAGCTTATTAATGTAGATAAAGAAGAAAATAAGAAACTAACTTATCCGGTTTGCGTTCGTACAGAAGGAATTGCACCATCGCAATACGGCACGAAAGGCCTTGTTGACAGCCGCCTGGCAGAAATGGAAGAAAAATATGACCTGCAGCCCGATGCTATGGCAGACGGATTTGGTACAGAGGGAGAAGATGGTGATACAGAAGTTGGTGAAGAAGAAACCACAGCAGATGAAGGAGCAGAAGAAATTTAAAAGTTCATTGTAATTGAAATTTGTTAAGCTCTTTACAAGCTAAAACAAAACACATGAATAAAACCTGTATCGTAATTGCCGGCCCTACCGCTGTTGGAAAAACAGCTTTTGCTATAGAACTTGCCAAACACTTTTCTACACAAATAATTTCAGCCGACAGCCGTCAGTGTTTCAAAGAGCTTAATATTGGAGTAGCGAAACCTTCCACAGAACAACTACAAACTGTTTACCATTATTTTATTAATTCACATACTATTACTGATGAAGTAAATGCAGCAGTTTTTGAAAAATATGCCTTGGATGCTGCGTATGAAATTTTCCGGCAAAATGATATTGCTGTGATGGTTGGTGGAACAGGATTATATATTAAAGCTTTTTGCGAAGGCATGGATTTGATTCCTGAAATTCCTGCAGCAATACGAAATGAAATTATAAGCAACTACAATCAAAATGGATTGGAATGGCTGCAGGAGCAAATTAAAATGAACGATCCAGTCTATTTTGCCGCAGGTGAAATGCAAAACCCACAACGAATGATGAGGGCGCTGGAAGTAAAAATATCAACAGGCAAATCCATTTCATCTTTTCAATCTCAACAAAAACAGCAACGGAGTTTTAATATTGTTAAACTTGGCTTAGAACTGCCAAGAGAAGATTTATACAACAGGATTAACAACCGGGTGGCTAATATGATGCAACAGGGTTTGCTTGAGGAAGTAAAAGCATTAGAGCAGTACAAAAAACTTAATGCACTGCTAACAGTGGGTTACAAAGAATTGTTTGAATATTTGGATGGAAATATTTCTTTAGAAAAAGCAGTAGATAATATTAAAGTAAACAGCCGTCATTATGCCAAGCGGCAATTAACATGGTTTAAAAAAGATGCAGCAATAAAATGGATTCATCCTAACCATCCTGTGGCATCATTGGCAAAGGAAATTTCATTGGCAGGATAATTTTACCATCACTGGGTATAGTATTTTCTTCTCTTGTTCCTTCAAGCGTAAGTCCCATTACTTCTATTTTAATACCGGTAATTTTTTTGGCATCGTTTCTTGTAAATGTTGCATGGCCGTTGTAAGATGTTATGGCAAAATGGTCTTCATCATTTTTTTGCAACGATGTGCAGCCAATGGAAGAAGTTGCTGATAAAGCTCCATTGTCCAGAATAATATTTACTTCGGTTATCACACTTCCTTCGGGAAATTTATATTTGGCTACGTATTGCTGCAGTGGATCGGTGGAGGCTTTTACTGTAAGACAGTATGCTATTGCAAGAACAAGAAAAAGTGTAACTTTTTTCATACTGAATGATTTTAGTATATAAAAATAACGAATCTGTAGTGAAAAAAGTTACACTTCTACGAAAAATTTCCTAAAATTTAAAGCCAAGGGTTGCCACCACATTTCCACGGGTTTGTTTCAGTGTAGCAAAAGTATTGGCTCTGTCTTCCAGCCGGTAAGGGAAACTTACATCTTTACTGATGGCATGAATGTATGTTAAATCAACAAACACACCTTTGTTTCTGTATCCCAGGCCGCCACTCAGCAACATGCGGCTGGCTTTTGTTGCCGCATCTTTATAAGGGTTGCTGTAATAAGCAAAACCCAACCGGCCCATGATGGTGTTAAATTTTAGTTCGCCACCTACTTTTACATTTAGCGCCCCTTTGTATTCATTCTTAATTACTTTATTCAACGCTTTGTAATAATTCTTTTCAACTTGTGTTGGCTCTGCATTATTACTGTTGAAGCGGCTGCTGTTGTGTGTTGTATATTCCACATCGGCTGAAATAAATGCCCGTTGTTTTTTTACATTTTCAATCTCCCTGAAAACATACGAGGCACTTCCAATCACTTTCCAGGCGGTGCTTTGGTTGTATTTGCTTTCGCCAGGCTGGTTATTGGTAAAGGTTAATGAACTTACATTAAATCCGGCCACAGGATTTTCTACCTGTGTAGCTAATGTAGTTGTTCTTGTATCTTTTAATGAGTTGAAAGTAGGAGAATGGATGGCCAGCCCCAGGCGGATATAATCTTTTGGCCTGTAAATAAATCCAAACTTTCCATTAATGCCCCAACCGGTTGTTTTAAACTTATCGTTGTATTCAAATTGTTTAAAATGATTGTTGGTTCTTGCAGAAGTGTCTGATTCTTTAAAAGTCATATCGCTGCTGTAATTCGTATAATCTCCGCCAAGGGTTACTCCAAAAAACCATTTGTCCTGGTAGTTATGGGCAAAAGCCAGTGCCAGTTCTGTAATGCCTCCCTTTGTAATCTTTGTCATTTCCTGGCGCAACGCCTGGCCTGCATCTAAAATATATTCTGGTGCACCCTTTACCTGGTAAACACCGTTTACCTTAACAGTGTCAATTAAATAAGTGTACAATGCCGGTGCAGATGTGTAAGGCAAAGGTGAATTGATGTTAAGCACTTCGTTAATGCTGTAGCCACTTTTTGCAAACTCTTCTGCAAACTGTTCGCTAAAGCTGCTGTAATTGTTTAAGCCACTGTATTTAATGGTATTGTTGAAATTGGCAGTTTGCGTAATTGCAAGGCTTACTGCATTGCTGGATTTATTGTACCTGTTGCCATTGCCCCAAACCCATCCGCTGGTGCCAAGGCCAAAAGAATTCTTATTGTTTTTGGTAGCTGTTTCCCTGTAGTTTGCTTTGTTGTTGTTTAATAAAAACCCGGGTGTAAAAACAAATTCTCCTGTTTTGTAAAACCCAAGGCCTGCCGGGTTTACAAATGTTGCATTTATATCGCCGCCTAAAGAACCCATAACACCGCCAATGGCTAAGTTTCGGGCTGTTCCGTTTTGTGGGTAAAATGAATAACGTATAGCATCTTCTGGAACCTGGGCATAAATTTTATTGCCGGCAATAAGGGTTAATAAGAGTATATATTTTTTCATGACATAAGTATTTAATGAAGCCGGATTTTTAACCGGCTTCTAATGAAGTATAGTGATTGACAAATAATTTTTGAAAGTGTTATCCACCCCTGTTTGGCCTGGTTACAGTTCCCGATGGAGTGCTGCTGCCGGATGATGAACCACCATTGTTATTATTAGAATTTGTAGATGGTGAATATGTCCGGGTATTATTGTCTGAGTTAGAAGATGAGTTACTGGGTGAACTGTTTGGAGAAATGATTGCCCTTATTACATTACCCACTCCGCTTCCCCTGTTGCTGTTATTATATTGCCTTGAAGGAACTGTCCAGTTTGTTCCGTTATTTGTTTTTGGATTTACAGCGGAAGCATTGTTATAACCCCTGTAAGAATTAAGGTTTACCATTCGTGGCGTTGCATTAACCGGGTTGCTGTAAGTTGCTTTAGGATAATAAACAGGCCATGGAGAATAGTAAGGGTTGTAATAATATCCATAGCTGTTGCAGGTGCAGGTGCAATAACCGTATGGACTGTTGCGGTAGCTGTAATCATAATCATTGTCCAAATCTCTCCACCTTCGGTCACGGCTGGCCATGCGTATCTGGCGGTCTTGGAGGGTTTGTGTGTTCTTCACTTCTTCTTTATTTTGTTCTTGGTCGTTATTATGTTCGATAACTTTTACCGGCGAATAATAAACATCGTCGGGGGTTTGGCCGCTTTTATAAGCGGTGCTGCAACTGCTGAAAGCGGCTACAGTAAAGGCAACAAGTAAAAATTTCGTGTACATGGCATTTGGTTTTATACTGTTAAGAATGAAGTTACTACTTTTGTGAAGATTTGAAGCATTTCGTTTTTAGTTAATCCACAAATCTTTTGCCATAAGACGTTTAAGTTTAAAGGGTTGATGTTAAAGATGTGCTAAACCCCCTCCGCCCCCTAAAGGGGAAACTATAGGCGAAGCCAACTTTTAAATTGATGAATGAAATTGTAAAGATTTCGGAGTTTAATGGGTTGAATAAATGGTATAACGTTGAAGTGAGTGACACAACAATGTTTCTATGAAAAATAAATGCCGGAAACAAAATTTTAAATAAAACACAATCAACTCCCTTTTTGGGGACCGAACAAAATGGCTAAAGAACTAACTACAAGAGCGGCAGATTATTCGCAATGGTATAACGACCTGGTAATTAAAGGCGGGCTTGCCGATCATTCGGCAGTTCGGGGCTGTATGGTTATAAAACCTTATGGTTATGCTTTATGGGAAAATATGCAGCGGCAGCTTGATAAAATGTTTAAAGATACCGGGCATGAAAATGCTTACTTCCCTTTGCTGATTCCTAAAAGTTTATTTGAGGCTGAAGAAAAAAATGCAGAAGGATTTGCAAAAGAGTGTGCTATTGTAACACACTATCGTTTAAAAACCGACCCCGATAATAAAGGCAAATTAATGGTTGATCCCGATGCTAAGCTCGAGGAAGAATTAATCATCAGGCCTACAAGTGAAGCCGTAATCTGGAATACTTACAAAGGCTGGATACAATCTTACAGAGATTTGCCATTGCTGATAAATCAGTGGGCCAACGTAATGCGTTGGGAAATGAGGACAAGATTGTTTTTACGTACTGCCGAGTTTTTATGGCAGGAAGGGCATACAGCACATGCAACAAAAGAAGAAGCTGTTGAAGAAGCTGAAAAAATGCTGGGTGTGTATGCTGATTTTGTAGAAGAATATATGGCCGTGCCGGTAATAAGGGGAGTGAAAACTGCCAGCGAACGTTTTGCAGGTGCAGAAGATACTTATTGCATCGAAGCAATGATGCAGGATGGAAAAGCTTTGCAGGCGGGCACATCACATTTCCTGGGGCAAAACTTTGCCAGGGCATTTGATGTACAGTTTTTAACCAAAGAAAATAAACAGGAATATGTGTGGGCGACAAGCTGGGGTGTATCTACAAGGTTAATTGGCGCATTAATTATGGCACACAGCGATGATGAAGGGTTGATAATACCTCCAAAAATTGCACCCATCCAGGTAGTGATTATTCCAATTTACAAAGGCGAAGAAAGCAAAGCAGTGATTGATGGAAAGGTTAATGAAATTATTGCTGAACTGAAAGCACTGGGTGTTTCAGTAAAATACGATAACAACGATAACAACCGTCCCGGCTGGAAATTTGCTGAGTACGAATTAAAAGGTGTGCCGGTACGAATTGCAATGGGCTTAAGGGATATGGAAAACAAAGTGGTGGAAGTGGCAAGGCGTGATACAAAAGAAAAGCAAAGCATGAGTATGGATGGCCTTGCAGCTAACATTGTAGCATTGCTGGCAGATATTCAGCAAAATATCTACAACAAAGCCAAAGCATTTCAAACAACTCACATCACCAATGCAGATTCATGGGATGAATTTGTAAAACTGCTGGATGAAAAAGGCGGCTTTATATCTGCCCATTGGGATGGCACTGCCGAAACGGAAGAAGCCATTAAAGAAAAAACAAAAGCTACCATTCGTTGCATTCCATTAAATAATAAACCAGAAGATGGTAAATGTATCCTTTCGGGCAATTCAAGTGGGCAGAGGGTTTTGTTTGCAAGAGCTTATTAAATATCAGACGGCTTTAAGCCATTACGACAATTAACTAATAAGCATTTATTTTTTTAGTGTTTTGAATGTTTTTCGTTTTCATTAAACAAACTAAATGGAAAATATTATGGAAGAATTAAAGGAAGACCATTTATCGGGCATTGACCTGGAGGTGGACAATGAAACAAGAGATGAGCTTCATACAGCTTCCAAATGGGGAAGATTTATCGGTATTTTTATGTTTGTTATCTGTGGCATCTTGCTCATTGCAGTTGCAACTGGAGGCAATGCTTTCGCACAGATTCTGCAGGCTGCATTTTACAACCTGGGTTTTGTTTTTGCTGTAGATACAGCTTTATTGGTTGTTACTATGTTTGCTGCCATCCTGTTTTTTGCTGTGTCGTATTATTTCCTTTATAATTTTTCCGTTAAAATAAAACAGGCTTTGCATGAAGAAAGTACCGGTCATTTAAACCAGGGCATTAATTCGCTCAAACTTTTTTTCATCCTGTCGGGGGTTGTAAGTATTATAGGAGTGTTGTTTTCATTGTATTCTTTATCCATTTATCTTTAAAATAATTTTATGAACAATACCGAAACAATTTTTGAACTTAAAATAGATGAAACAACTAAAAATAATTTTAAGGCTGTTTCGCTTTGGGCAAAAATTAACGCTGTAGTTGCCTTTATTTCAATTGGAATTTCTATAGCAACAATTATTCTTACTGCAGGAATGATTGGAGCAGATGCTGCCGGCAGTTTATTTGGCCAGCAGTTTATTGCAATGTCAATTTCAATTTTGCTCAACGTTGTTTTATTGAGTGCGGCTAAGAATATTCAAAAAGCAGTAAGCTTTACCGATCAAGGTGCTTTTAATAAAGGGCTTGGCGAACTGGCAAGATATCTTAAAATCATTGGCATCCTTTTTATTGTGGCTTCAATTCTTGTTATAATTATTTTTCTTTTTCTGCTGCTTGTGGGTGGTTTTGGCAGAGGGTAATATTTTTTATCAATTGAAATAATTTAAATAAATGGAAGAAAGGGAAAATATTTTATCAGACGATTTATTGATAGACCCTGTATCGGGTGGCTATTTAAGAGAAAGCACCAGCTGGTCGAAAGTGACAGCCATAGCAGGTTTTATCATCAGCATTTTCTTTTTCATTTTTGTGTATCAGTATATTTCTATGCTTACCGAAAGCAGAAGTGTTTTCCGCAGATCGGGGCCATCGGGCCAGGAAAAACTAACTGCAGTTTTTTATGTACTTGCGGGGATTATACATTTTGCACTTTCTTTTCTGCAGTTTAAATATGCCGGTAATATGCAAAATGCATTGCGAAACAACGACCAGGGGTCTTTGATTGCTGCATTTAATAACCTGAAAATATTTTCGCTGATAAGAATGATTGTGGCAATTCTTGTTGTGATAATGTTTGCCTTAATCCTTGTGGCGCTGATGGATAAGCAAAGTTTTTGAAACAGTTAATATCATTCTTTAGTAGCCAGGTAATTATAATCTTCCAGTAATTTTTCAAGGAAATGGTCGGCGTACATATCAGTTTTTAGTTTTAAAACTTCCTGCACTTTCATTGCCACCCGGTTACACATATCGTAGTTGTTTCGCTTGCCTGCCTGTGTAAGTACACCTTTTATAGTATTAATGTCACGGTCGCTCAGGCGCATTACGTCAGGGAAAGTTACTTTGTAATCAGTTTTGTTAACTGCCATAAAAATGGTGTCGTCCACCGATAATTTTGTTTTTGTATTTACCACCACTGTACCTGCAATCAAATCGCCAAGGCGCTGGCTTTTTTGTGTAACAGCAATCACAATTACAACAGCTACTCCAAAAAGAGCAGTAATAAAAGTGTAAAATATCAGTGATTCTTTCGAAAAGAAAATATAACCAAATAAAAAAGGCCATTCAAAAAATTTCACAATCCAACGGTAAATATATTGCCCCAGTGTTGGCTCGCCGCCGTCGAGGCTGATCACTCTTATATTCATGATTTTTTTTCCAATGGTTTGCCCGTTCATCCACAGTTCGGTAAGCAGGGAATAAAACATCATAGGTATAGAAATGGCAAGGGTATCGGTAGCCATTTTAACACTTTCAAGGCCATAAATATCATAAGGTGAATCAATGCCGCCATGCAGCAAAAATTTCATCGAAGCCAGGTAAATTACCAGGATGGTATAATCAATAATGTAAGCCAGCAGCCGCTTATGAAATTCGGCAATTTCAAATTCAAGGTCAATATTAAATGCTGTATCAATTTTAAGTATAGACATCTTGTTCGCAATTTACTGCAGGCGGCCTGCAAGTTGATTTTTTTATTTATAATTTTTTCATCAACTTGTACCTTCAATTATAAAACCCGTAACCGGTTACAATGAGGGAGGCACTATTTATAAAAAAGAATGCAGACAAGTGGAAGGAATACCAGCATAGCGCCACTGAAAATCCCGATGAAATGGCCGACCGTTTTATCACCCTCATTGATGATGTTTCGTATGCCAAAACATTTTATCCAAAAAGCAAAGTTACCCGTTGGATAAATGGTATTGCCGCCGGCATTTACCAGAGCATTTACCAAAACCGTAAAGAAAAATATTCCCGGATATTTACTTTTTGGAAATACGAATTGCCCCTGTTGTTTAAAAGGTATCATCGTATTTTTTTATACACAACTATTGCATTTTTACTTGCTGTTGCAATAGGGGTTTTCTCATCTATATTCAACCCCGATTTTGTAAAGTTTGCTATACCAAATGGTGATGCTTATGTTGAAATGACGGAAAATAATATTGCCAATGGTGACCCATTTGGTGTTTACAAAAGTGAAAATGCATTTGCAGTATTTGTAAACATTGCTTTTAATAATATTAAAGTTGCTTTTTTGGGGTTTATTGGCGGCTTGCTGCTGGGGATACCAACACTTTATTTTGTGCTTTGGCGCAATGGAATTATGCTGGGCGCATTTGAGTATATGTTTTTTGCTCATGGGCTTGGAATAAAATCTGTAATGGTAATCTGGATACATGGTACACTTGAAATTGCTGCTATCATCATCAGTTGCACTGCGGGATTTATTTTAATAAGCGGTTTTTTATTTCCTGAAACTTACTCCCGGCTGGATGCATTTAAGCGAAGCGCCAGGGATGCAGCAAAAGTGATGCTGGTGCTGGTGCCGCTTTTTATTGTGGCCGCTTTTTTTGAAAGCTATGTTACCCACCTGATGAGCCAGACTTACGACAAAGAAAACAACGGTGGCATTCCGGTTTGGCTTAGTGCAATAATATTAGGTACTTCTTTATATTTTATAATCTGGTATTTTGTTATTCGCCCCATTCGTCTTCATAAAAAAGGCTACCACATTAAACCCGACGGTATTATTCACCGGGTAAAGGAGGAGAATGCATAAATATTTTTTCATACCGTTGCTGTTCCTGTTTTTTTTCTGTGCCGCAAATGCACAGGAAAAAAAATATGTGTACAAAGATTCAACAATGGATGTGCAACCTGGCAATAATTATGCAGCTGAATTGCCCAATACCGATTCGGCAACATTATCTGCCAAAGAATATAATTTTAGCAATGAAGATGAAAAAACTGATACAGTTTTACGGTTTAATAAATTAAATATTCCCGCCGACAGCATCGAAGCATGGAAAAATTTAAAAGCATTTGGGTATGCTAAATATTTAGACAGCTTATTGAAAGAGCAGCAAAAGCATCCTCCCAAAAAACAACAAAAGCAAGAAATGCAGCCCAGTAGCAGTTCAAGCTGGGTAGATGGTTTTTTTGCTTCCTCAGTAACCAAAATAATTTTTTGGGTGCTGGCGGCCATTTTTGTTTTGTTTATTATTTACCGGCTCTTTTTTTCCGACGGTGTATTCAGAAAGGCTGCTGCAAAAAGCAAAACAGAACTGCCCGTTGCCGAAGAAGAAATAATTACACCCGAAAGCGATTTTGATGCCTTTATACGCCAGGCAATAAGCAGCCGCAATTACAGGCTGGCTGTTCGTTACCAGTATTTAAAAACTTTGCACCTGCTTGCAGGCAGGGGCTTTGTTCAACTGGCAGTTGATAAAACAAACTACCAGTATGTAAGGGAAATCAGCAATATCAGTTATCAAAACGATTTCAGCAAGCTTACTTTAAATTATGAGTATGTGTGGTACGGCGAATTTAATATTGATGAAATAATTTACCGCAATATTGAAAACGGTTTTGCCGGCTTCAATAAAAAAATATAAAACTGAATTTGAAAAAAATACCGGGATATCTTCTTTATGTTTTGGCAATTGCAGCAATCGTTGCAGGTTGCCAAAAGAAAAGCACTATGCCTAACATGAGGGAAACCTATGCAAGAAAAGATAAAAACCCTTTTGGTACTTACATAGCTCACCGCCAGATTGAAAGCATGTTTTATAAAAACTCCCTCAGGGAAAAGCGCCAGGCTTTTAACAAAACCTGGGCCGAAATTTCAGATAATGAGGCATTATACATCTGCATTACCAATAACCTTTTTGTAAATACCAGTGAAGTAAATTCCATGCTGGATTATGTAAGCAAAGGAAACGATTTGTTTTTATCGGCTGCTTATTTCGACAATAATTTGCTTAAAAAAGCAGGGGTTATGCAAAGAAGCCATTTGTTTTATGCTTTGCCTGATATAGATTCTATGCGGATGACGTCCACCAGTTTTCAGACAAATCCGTATAGGTATTTCTACATGCCATTTTACAGTTATTTTTCTGTTACCGACAGCGCTTTAATAAAACCAATTGGATTTAACGAAAAAGGTAAACCAAACTGTATTGTCATTTTTCATGGCAAGGGAAAACTTTTTTTGCATTGCGAACCCCGTGCTTTCAGTAATTATTTTTTATTGCAGAAAAAAAATTACCAGTACCTGCAGCAAATACTGGCTTACACACACAACGACCCCGAACATTTATACTGGGATGATTATTACCACACACTTGATAAACGAAGGCAACAAGCCGGCAGTGATGAAGATAACAGTTCAGGCAGCAACAGCGGATCGAGCCTTGATGAATTATTTAAACACCCGCCGTTAAAAATTGCTTTCTGGCTTTTACTTGCCTTAATTGTACTGTATATTTTATTTGAGTTAAAAAGAAGGCAGCGTATTATTCCGCCGGTAAAACCAAATGTAAACACAAGTGTTGCATTCACCGAAACAATTGGAAGGCTTTACCTTCAAAAGAAAGACAATAAAAACATAGCCGAAAAAATGTGTACTTATTTTAATGAGTACATTCGTAATAATTATTTTTTAAACACAAGCCAGATTAATGATGACTTTATAACCACACTAAGCCGCAAAAGCGGTGTAGACAGAAACAGGGTGGAGATTTTGTACCGGGCCATGCAGCAGGCACAAAACAAAAACGAAGTAAGTGATTATGAGCTGCTGAGTTTAAATGAACAGATTCAGAAGTTTTATAAAAAATAAACCCAACAAGTATGGAAGAAAATATTTTTCAGCAGCGGATTGATTTAAGCGGACTCAACAGGTCGGTGTATGAAATCAGAAACGAAATAAGCCGTGTAATTGTGGGCCAGCATAAAATGGTTGACCTCCTCATGATTGGTTTGCTTTGCGATGGCCACATGCTTATTGAAGGTGTGCCAGGTGTGGCAAAAACATTAACTGCTAAGCTCATGGCAAAAATTATTGACGCTAATTTTTCACGCCTGCAGTTTACGCCCGATTTAATGCCCAGTGATGTAGTTGGTACATCTGTTTTCAACCCCAGGGAAGGCGACTTTAAATTTAAATCGGGCCCTATCTTCAGTAATATTATTTTGATTGACGAAATAAACCGGGCACCGGCAAAAACACAGGCTGCTTTGTTTGAAGTGATGGAAGAACGCCAGGTAACTGTTGACGGCATTACGCATATCATGGACTTTCCGTTTATGGTGCTGGCCACTCAAAACCCCATTGAGCAGGAAGGAACTTACCGGTTGCCGGAGGCACAATTAGACAGGTTTTTATTCAAGATAGATGTAAAATACCCATCGCTGCAGGAAGAGATAAATATTTTAAACAATCAGCAGGGAAAAACACAGGCACAGATGATAGAAGATGTGAAAAAGATTTTAGCACCTGACGACATTAAGCATTACAGAAGTCTTGTG
Organism: Bacteroidota bacterium; assembly: GCA_031384415.1. Lineage (GTDB taxonomy): Bacteria > Bacteroidota > Bacteroidia > Chitinophagales > Chitinophagaceae > Ferruginibacter. Next base: position 8,890 of record JANNAM010000001.1, on the reverse strand, counting down.
CAATCAATCATTATTGAGCCAAAGTTGATTGAGTTTATTGCAAGAATTGTAAATGAAACAAGAAATAACCCGGCTTTGTACCTCGGTGCATCGCCAAGGGCATCGCTGGCTATTTTGCGTTCGGCAAAAGCCAATGCAGCCATTAAGGGAAGAGATTTTGTAACGCCGGAAGACATTGTGGAAATGGCACCGCATGTATTGCGTCACCGCATTATTCTTACACCCGAAAAAGAAATGGAAGGTATAACAGCCGATGATTTGATTGATAATATTTTGAAAGCGATAGAAGTGCCGAGATAAAACTCAACCTATTCTTCCACCGGTTGGCGGAGAGGAAAATGCTGTATATGGATAAGAAAATATTTTTTTTGAACCCAGCTTTAGTAATTCTTATCAGCTTCATTGGCGTCGCACTCTTGTACTAAATAACAATATCGAACATTACAGAATTATATTTCAACAACATGTTCCAATTAAAAAAAACCAGTTTAAATAATCTTACTCCCTAAATTCCCCTTTGGGGGATTTAGAGGGCTGTTATGAGTAATACAAAAAAATATATCGGTAATCTCTTCCTTTCCACAAGATTTTATCTTGTCGTCAGCCTTTGTATTGTATTGTTTGTTGTTTCTTTTTTTTATAAACCAATACTTGAGCTTCCCATTATAGTAAGCTGGATTTTACTGGCATTGGTTGTAGTAGATTATATTTTCCTTTTTTTAATTAGCAAAAACCCTACTGCCAAACGCTTGATGGCCGACCGCCTCAGTAACGGCGATGAAAACAAAATTGAACTTCAGGTTAAAAACAATATGCCTTTTACCGTTGACATAGAAATTATTGATGAACTGCCGGTGCAGTTTCAAAAAAGAGACTGGAAACTAAAGCGGCGATTTAAAGCCAATGAACAAAAAAATATTATTTACAACCTGCGGCCAATTGAACGGGGCGAATATGAATTTGGCAGCATCATACTCTACCTTAAATCATTGCTTGGTTTACTCATGCGCCGCCATGATGTACAGGCTGAGCACACAGTGCAGGTTTATCCCTCTTTTATGCAGGTGCGTAAATACGAATTACTATCTCAAACAACAATACAAACAGAACATGGCAACAAACGCATGCGTAAAATTGGCCACAGTATGGAGTTTGAACAGATTAAAGAATATGTAAGAGGTGATGACATCAGGACCATCAACTGGAAAGCAACGGCTCGGAAAGGCTCTATAATGGTGAACAACTACACCGACGAAAAAAGCCAGCAGGTTTACTGCATCATTGATAAAGGCAGGCTGATGAAAATGCCTTTTGGCGGATTAACCTTGCTTGATTATGCCATTAACAGTACGTTGGTATTAAGCAATGTTTGTTTGCAAAAACAAGACAGGATTGGCGTGATGACATTTGCAAATAAAATGGGTTCGCTGATTGCGGCAGATAAAAAACCAATACAAAGAGAAAACATACTTCAGTTGCTCTACAACCAGGAAACAGCTTTCCTGGAAAGTGATTATGAAATGCTTTACATGCAGATAAGAAACAGGATTAAGCACCGTAGCCTGCTGGTATTGTTTACCAATTTTGAATCGCTGTCGGGATTAAAAAGGCAGTTAAATTATTTACGCAGCATTGCAAAGCATCATTTGCTGATGGTAGTGTTTTTTGAAAATACCGAACTGCACCAGCTTTCGCACCTCAACGCAAAAAATGTGGACGAAGTTTATATTAAAACCATTGCCGAAAAATTTGAGTTTGAAAAAAGGCTCATCGTAAAAGAATTGCAAAAACACGGCATTTTATCAATTTTAACTGCCCCCGAAAAACTTACTGTAAATGCAGTGAACAAATATTTAGAATTAAAAGCAAGGCAGGCGATATAGTTTAGGAGTTTAGAGGTTTAGTTCTAAACTCCTGAATCCCTAAACCTTTAAACCCTAAACTAATTTGGCAAAAAAAATAACATACCGTCACAAAAACGCCGAAAGACTTTCGCTTGATACAACTGTAAGAGAAACCATCAATATCAGCCCCGAAATAAAGCAGCAATATGAAGAAGGGAAACTGTTGTTAATTGACAAAGCACTGCACTGGACTTCCTTCGACATTATAAGAAAGATACGTGGCATGTTAAGAATAAAAAAAGTTGGCCATGCCGGAACGCTTGATCCTTTGGCAACCGGCTTATTAATTGTGTGTACCGGAAAATTCACCAAAAAGATTAATGAATATATGGCTGCCGAAAAAGAGTATACCGGCAGCTTTACCCTTGGTGCTGTAACCCCCACTTACGATTTGGAAAGTGAACCTGAGCAGAAAAAAGATTTTTCTTTTGTGACCAGTGAAATGCTTCATGCTGCCACCAAACAATTTACCGGCAGCATCGAACAGCTTCCACCCATTTATTCTGCCATAAAAAAAGAAGGAACTGCTTTGTATGAACTGGCAAGAAGGGGAGAAGCAGTTGAACTGCAGGCAAGAAAAATTTCCATCACAGTCTTTGAAATAACAGGCATTGAGTTACCAATTGTGCACTTTAAAGTTGTTTGCAGCACCGGCACTTACATCCGGAGCCTTGCAAACGATTTTGGTGCAGCGTTGGGTTGCGGTGCTTACTTGAGCAGCCTGCGCCGCACAAGAATTGGCGAGCTGAAAGTGGATGATGCTTTAACCATCGAACAGTTCACAGATTTAATCCGCTGATTAAAATGAATAACCAATACCAATGGTGAAGTTGAAATTTTCGTAGCGCCATATTCTATATTCCTCATTATCCCCTTTTAAAAAAAGTTTTGGCAACACATCCTTAAAACTCAGGGAAGGAATTTTCCAGCCATCATTAATGTATCTGGTTTCGGGGCGCTTAAAACGAAAACCCAAATCGAACCGCAGGATAAAATAATTAAAGTCGAGGCGAAAGCCGGTGCCTGCAGTTACACCAAGGTCTTTGTAAATGTTTTTCATTTTAAACTGTGCACTGTCTGTTCCACCACCGGGTTTAGAATTTCGAAGGTTCCAGATATTTCCGATGTCTGCAAAAAATGCACCTTTAAGCACCAGTGTGTTTGGAATAAGTTGTGCAATATCGTAGCGGTATTCAATATTTGCTTCCAGTTGCATATCGCCGGTTCTGTCATTAAACCTGGTAGATTTATACGGGGCCAAAGGTTGCGAACCCCTGCCAATTCCTCTTACAGGCCAGCCCCTCATACTGTTGCTTCCGCCACCAAAATATTGCTTAAAGAAGGGAAGCGTTGTGTCTTTGTTTAAAGGAATGCCAACACCTGCAAAAAATTTGGTAACAAAAGCTGCTTTAGGAAAACTTCTTGAGTAAATGTACTGAACATCTGTTTTAACAAAATGCCGCATATACTTTTTGAAAAAAGCACCAAGAATTAAACCGGACTCTTCTAAATTAAATTTAAAGCTATGTTGCTTTTTATTATTTTTAGGATTGGTGTAGATTGATGAATAACCTGCATTGATCAATCCTGCCACCAACGCTGTATTAAATGAATAACGCAGAAAAGGATTTGCATCCAGGGTACTGTCAAACGAGGGCGATTTGTTGTAAAGCCTGCTGAATTCAACATTGAGCAGTTTAAAAGTCCATTGCTTTCCCTGTTTTTTTGACAAATTATAACCTACGCCAAGCTTCAGGTTCTGAAGGTCGAAGAGATTGAGCCGGTTAATGTATGAAATGTTGCTGTTAATAAATGACTCCCCCAGCAGCAGATTTTTATTATTGAACTTGTTTAAAGGAAACACCAGTTTTGGAAATACAATACTGTTTGAATAATTAACTTCATTGGAGTTAATTATATTATTGACGCTGGTTTGTGTGCCCCTGTTTTTATTCAACTCTACTCCGGCACTAACAGTGTGTGTCATTTTTATACCTTCCCTGGCAAGGTTTCGGTTTAGAAGGCTGACATTTCCCGAAAAACCAATCAGGCCGCCGGCACCGGCTACTGCAGTTGCATTGGTATTGCTGTTGGCCGAATAAATGGCTTCAATAGCCGCTTCAAACCCAAATTTATCAGCAGGTATAAGCTGAATTATCAAATCAACTTTGTAGGCGCTGTCTTTTACTTCGGTTGCCAGAATGTTTACACTTTGCCACACACTTGCTTTGGCAAAACTGGCCAATGTTTTATAATAATCATCCTGACTGTATAAATCTCCTTTTCTAAAAAAAGCACTTCGGGCAAGAAATCTGTTTTTAAATAACTGGCTGTGATATCTAATAATATAATTCCTGGCTATTACTTCAGTAAGAGAACTGTCTTTGAGTTTATCACCTGGTATATAATCTGGTAAAATATAAATATTGTTGATGCGGTATTGTTTCAGTTTGCTGCTGTCTGATGGGGGATTAAGCACCAAGGCTAATTTTATTTTTGGCGAATCTCTTTGAGCCTGTGCATCGGCAATTGCCTGCAACTGTTCAAAAGGGTCGTCGCTGATATTGGTTAATGCTTCAATGGTTGTATCGCCCCTTACCCTTAATTCATCCGATGTAAATTTATAATAGCCATTGTTGCGGTATAAATCTACCATCCGGCTTATTTCGCTGAGTACAGCAGATTTGGTAATAGGTTTGTTTTCTTTTAAAAAAGTTTGTTTAGAATTTTCAACAGCTATTTTCTGAAGGTCAGATCTTTTTAAACGGTAACTAAGTGTGTCAATCAATGTTGGTTTGCCGGCTTCTACAAAATATTTCACATGAATCCTTTGTTGTTTGCCCGAATGAATTGTATCAGTTTTAAAGGATGCTGTTGCATTATAATAACCAAGGTGCAGCATGGAAGCTCTCATGTTTCGTGCCGACCGGTCAGCAGAGTTTGTATCAAAAACCGGAGGCTTTTGAATGTAATGAAGAACGAACATTACATCTTTGGTAACAATTCTTGAACTGTCATCCAATTGTGCATTCAGCCGCTGTTTTAAAGTGGTTCTTTCTTCCCTGGTAAAATTTCCTCCCTTAACTTCGATGCTGTTACTAAAGACAAAAGGTTTACCTTTTTGATACTTTCGGGGAATGGTGCAGGAAGAAAACAAAAGCAGCAGTAAAACAAAATTTTTAAGATGCAGCAGTCTCTTGTTTATATATGGATAAATACCTTTCATTAATTTTTTTACAGCGACTATGTTTAGCAAATCACATACCAAATATATTCAAAGTTTACAGCAAAGAAAATTCAGAGATGAATATGGGGTGTTTTTGGCTGAAGGGCCGAAGTTAGTGGAAGAACTGCTACGTTCACCTAATTTAAACTGCAAACAAATTTTTTCTTTGCCTTTTTGGTTAAATGCCAATGAACAATTGGTTGCTGCAAAAAATACAATTGAAGTTTTTGAAGTGCAGGATTTTGAACTGGAAAAAATTTCGGCACTGGCCACGCCCAACCAGGTGCTGGCGGTTTTCGAAAAGAAAAAAGAAAACCAGGTTGATGTTACCGGAAAAATAACACTGGCTTTAGACAGCATACAAGACCCAGGAAATCTTGGCACCATCATCCGCATTGCCGACTGGTTTGGAGTTGAAAATATAATCTGTTCCCGGGGTTGTGCAGATATGTATAATCCCAAAGTAATACAAAGTACCATGGGCAGCATTGCAAGGGTAAATATTGTTTATACTGATTTGGCTTTATGGCTGAAAGATAAAAGGGAAGTAAAAACTTATGCCGCCGCTTTAGATGGAAGAAATGTAAAAACCCTGGAAGGAATAAAAGAAGGCATTATTCTTATTGGCAACGAAAGCAAAGGCATTAGTGATGCATTGCTGCAAATGGTGAATGAAAAAATTACCATTCCTAAAATTGGCGAAGCCGAATCTTTAAATGCTGCTGTAGCAACCGGCATTATCTTGTCGCATCTTTTTACCTGAACTGTATGGCTTTTACCGGTTTAATTTTCTTTATCAATAAAGAAGGAATGATTAATGTGGCAAAACAAACCACAAATGTGATGGCACAAATAAGCAATACCTGCCACCAAACTACATCGGCATGTGCGTAAGGCATAGAGTAAGCTTCTTCATTCAGTTTTATAAAATGTGTTTTCTCCTGCAGCCAGCAAATGCCCAGCCCAACAATGGCACCGGCAATGATTCCGGTAACGGCAATAAAAGATGTGTTGAATAAAAATATTTGCTGCACATTCCAGTTGCTGGCACCGATGGCTTTTAAAATACCGGTCATTCTTGTTCGTTCCAAAACTAAAATGATAAGACAGGTGACAAGGTTAACAACTGCCACCACCATCATAATGATTAATAAAATATCTTTTATCTGCCCCTGCAGGCTTAGCCAGTCGAAAATGTTGGGATAAATTTCTTTGATGGAGCGGCTGTACCAGCTTTGTGGTAATTTATCGTACAACAAAGAAGCAACTGTGTCAGTTTTGGTATAGTCTGTCAAAAAAATTTCGTAGCCGCCAATCTGGTTGGATTGCCAGTCGTTCATTCTTCTGATAAGATTGATGTCGCACAAACCAAATTGCCTGTCGTATTCTTCTATAGAAGTTTTAAATATGCCTGCAATAACCAGTTTCCTTGGCCGCTTTGTTCCATCTGCCTGTATAAAAAAAGAGAAGATGGTATCGTTCAGTTTTGCATTTAACTGGTTGGCTACATAAGATGAAATATTTATTTCTTTGCTGTAGCCACTGTCTAAAAAAGAAACCCATCGGCCCTGCTGCAAAAAAGGCTGCAGTCTTGCCTGGTTAAAAGATGAATCAATGCCTTTTACAACAATGCTTTCTATATCGCCGCCGTTTTTTAAGATAACAGTTTTGGTGGCGTAGCGTTCCACCGTTTTTACTTCAGGCAGGCTTCGGATATAATTTTCAACCGAATCATTTTGAGTAATAGGATATTCTTCCGATACAGATTGTTTGTCTTCCACATCCTGCCTTACGTGGATGTGACCCCAAAAACTAAAAACCTTGTTGCTGATAACCTGCTGAAAGCCGTTTACAAAACTAAGCGCCACAATCATGATGGCTACGCTGATGGTGGTAGCCACCACAGCAAGCCGGATGATAAAACGGGAAAATGTTTTTTCACGGTTAAAGGCAATTCGCTTTGCTATAAAGGCGGCTACATTCAATCGGTATTATTTTTAGTATCTTACAAATGTATTTTATTTAAACGTATTCTGTTAAATGGAAAAAGTTCAGTTATGCAATGCGGTACAAGTGAGTGACACAAGAATGTTGAAAAAGGAACAAATGCTTGTTACCCCCAAAATAATCGGGGCAGGCAAAAAATATTTCTTACTTGTTTGTTTATTTTTTTTCGGGGCAAAATTATTTTCCCAGGTTCCGGATGCTGTTTACAAATCAAACATTCAGTCGGTAAGGCTGCACATGTATGGCGACCAGCAATCGCTGCCGCTGTACAATTTAAACAGCAGCGACCAGCTCGAACTTCATTTTGATGATATGGACGGCAACACCAAAAGTTATTACTACACTTTTGTTTTGTGCGATTATAACTGGGCGCCGGTAAACATGAGTTCATTTGATTACATAAAGGGTTTTACACAAAACCGCATTTCAAACTATCGCTATTCTTCTATTGCATACAAAAAATATACACATTATCAGGCCATTTTGCCCGACAGAAATTCTGTACCCACCCGTAGCGGAAATTATTTGCTGAAAGTTTTTTTAGACGGCGATACTTCCAAACTTGCTTTTACAAAACGAATGCTGGTGCTTGATAACAAAGCCGGCATTGCTGCAAAAGTTGTTCAGCCATTTGCACCCCAGGAATTTCGTACGCATCAAAAAATTCAGTTTGGGGCGAATATTGAAGGGCTGAATGCGTTCAGTGCGGCACAGCAGGTGAAGGTGGTGATTTTGCAAAACAACCGGTGGGATAATGCCGTAAAAGATATTGTACCAACATTTGTTCGTGGCAATTCGCTTGAGTACAGTTCTGAAAACAATTTGATTTTTCCCGGCGGCAAAGAATGGCGCTGGCTGGATTTAAGAAGTTTCCGTTTGTTCAGCGACAGGGTTGACCATGGTGTTTACACAAAAGATAGTGCTGACATGTGCTTAAAACCTGACATTGACCGCAGCGGACAGAAATATGTTTACTTCCGTGACCTGAATGGTATGTACTCGGTGGAAACTTATGAATCCATCAATCCTTACTGGCAGGGAGATTATGCAACGGTGCATTTTAATCTGGCTCCGCCCAATCAGCAGCCCTATTATAATAAAGATATTTACGTGGCAGGGCAGTTTACCAATTTTGAACTGAGTGATAAAACAAGAATGATTTTTAACCCAGATAAAGGTTTGTATGAAGCATCTGCTGTTTTAAAACAAGGCTATTATAATTACACTTACATAACCGTTGATAAAAAAAATCCGGCAATAAAAACAGAACTGGAAGGCAATTACTGGGAAACAGAAAATACTTACACCATTTTAATTTATTACAAAGCCTTTGCCGACCGCAGCGACCAGTTGATTGGTGTGGCTAAAATAAACAGCCGCAGCGGCAGGCCGGGGGTAAGTTTTTAGAAAATAGTTAATAGTTCATAGTCAATGGTTCATAGTTTAACCGCAAACTCATCTGTAATTTTTAATTTTTAATTCTTAATTTTTAATTCATCCCGTATATTTGCGGCGGCAAGTCTTATACGGCCAGCTCCTGTTGAACTCCCCCAGGACCGGAAGGTAGCAAGGGTAGATGGTTGAGCGGTGCGATGTAAGTAACTTGCCATTTTTTATGCCCAAAACTCCCATCTCTGCTTAAATATTTTACTTTTGCTAAAATAAAAATCAAGTAATATGAAGTTTTTTATAGATACCGCGAATCTTGCTCAAATCAAGGAAGCCAATGATCTTGGAATATTGGATGGGGTGA
>JANNAM010000227.1:0-2043 GCA_031384415.1 Bacteroidota bacterium | reverse complement strand
CGGGCGGCAAAGATAAGGGTAAACAGGCAGCATTGGAAAGATTTGAGAGAACTTTTTTGATTGACTGAATGGGTGATGACTGCTGATTTAAGGGTGCTAACCCGTTCAGGACGGGTTAAGAGGGCTGATTTAAGGGACTATCCCGTTCAGGACTGATTAAGATTTATGAAATCATGTAATAAACTTTCGCTATTCAATAAACTATTTGCTGCAGGAAAACCAGACAATAATTACCCGCCAGGCAGTTTTTTATGCTATCAGTTTTTTGAACACTTTATATCAATATTAAATAACAATCACAAACCACTATTTTTGTTTTCTGCTGTAATTCTTAAGGCAATTTATTTTTTTAAAACACAATGAACAGTTCAAAGCTTGTTATTTCAGATATATGCAATACACTTTTTGATTCAAACACTACTTTTGATTTCATCCGGTTTTGTATTAATGAAAATAAAATCAGGAAGAAAAGAATTTCATATGTGATTTCAACAAGCAGGCTCTCGCCTTTGTTCTGGTTATTTGTCATTTATCAAAAATTTTCTAAAAAAGATTTAATAAAACAAAAAGCAGTATTGCTTTTTAAAGGGTGCAAAGAAGAAGAACTGAATTTGTGGGCAGAAGAGTTTTATGAACAATTTTTAACCAACCACCTTATGCATCAAATCTGGGATATATTTAAAAGTTACCCTGATAATATGCAGTTTCTTGCATCGTCAACTTTATCGCCAATAGCAAATGTAATTGCAAAAAAAAATGGAGTGCCTTTCTATGTTGCGTCCGAAATGGAAATTGATAAAGGAATATACACAGGAAGAATCAGCAATGATATTACTGGTAAAAAAGCTGCTGCAATACGGCATTTAACAGGGAGCGGCCATCTTAACATATTGGCAATGATAACAGATAACTCTTCGGACAAAGAACTGATGCTGATGGCAGAAAATAAATTTGCTGTGTGTTACAGCCGGATGCAGGAAAAATTCTGGAATAAAATACCCGGCACCAGAATAATAAAGGGCTGTAAATATTAAAGTATGAACAGAATCCTGCTTGCCATCCCTTTCCTTTACTTTTTCAAAACCAGGCTCAATTCAAAAACGGCTATTCTTTTCTTCATGTATATTGAGTGTCTGGCTGCATTTCTTATATTGCTTTATTCGGGTTACCCTGCATTTAAATTGCTGTCAACCATTTTGCTGAACTACCTGGCTTTTATTTCTCTTTATGAAATTGGTTACATTTTCAATGACACGGTTTCTGTAAAATCAGAAACATCCCCAAGAAAAAGACTGAATGCTGAAAACAAGAACACTGCAGTTATAAGTGTCTGGATTTTGGTAAGGATAATTTCTTTTCTTTTGATAACTGCCAGCCTCAAAATGTTTAACAATGCAAACTGGTGGACTTTTTATGCAGGCCTGATGATTGTTTTTGCTTTTCATAATATCATAAAAAAAAACACTTACAGGATTTTCACTTTTTTTTCGCTTGCCTTTTTTCGTTTTTATTCCCCCATATTTTTCCTGGTAAGCACAGCTTTTTTTTTAAAAACCCTGCCGGGGGTTTTAATTTTTTATATTTTTTTCAGAACCATCACTTATATGGACAGCAAAGGTTTGCTGAATATTCCTGACAGGAAAAAATTACCTTTTAAAGTTTTTTACTGCCTTTGCTTTTTACCACTTTCCACTGCTTTTTCTTTGTTCACCAATGAATGGATGATTTTATACTTCAACCTGTATTGCCTGTTTTTTTGGGCAATGTTACTTGCATTAAATAAAATGGGAATTGCCAAAGCTGAATAACTGAATTTCCTACTTGCTTAAAATTTCTGTTCTGCATTCATCCAACACCTTACTACTTTATTCAAATGCCGCTTACTGTTTAAATAAAATTTCGTTTCTTTAATATTCATTACCAAATGGTAAAAAATTTCCCATCATTCAAAACAAATTTTATGTACAAAAGCCCAGGGTTTCTTTTGCTATTTAGTGTAATACTATTTTCAGCATGCAATCATCACGACAGCAATGCAGGCAA
>JANNAM010000014.1:0-15426 GCA_031384415.1 Bacteroidota bacterium | reverse complement strand
TAAGGCACCGGAAAGTTGTGCATCTCTCTCAGGTAATGCGGACAACTATAAATCATCTCGGCCGGTATTACACCGTCTTTAATAATAAACTGGTTGCTGTAAATATCTTTTAAAAAAAGATTGAGTGCTTTCAATCGCTGCTTGATTCCTTTTTCTATGTATGTCCATTCGACTGCTGTGATGATACGGGGAATGATATCAAAGGGAAATATTTTTTCGATGCCTTCGCCACTGCTGTACACTGTAAAAGTAATGCCCTGGCTCATAAACAGGCGCTTGGCAAGTTCTTCTTTCTTATTCAGTTCGTCAATGGAAAGTTGCTGCAAAAACCCAACTGCTTTTTTATACTGCTCCCTCACGGATGCATCGGTGTACATCTCATCCCAGGTATTGGCATCCACCAAATATGATTGCAGCAGTTCGCTTGTTTGCATATCAGTTGTTTAGGAAAATGTATAGCTGGCAATCGTTGTGGTTAATGGTTCAAATATAATAAATCAAATTTGTTTTCAATCATCCTAACTCACATAATTGGTAACTTTGTTTTTATAATTATTGAGATGAAGAAAATTGCCATGATACCGGCCCGGTATGCTGCCACCCGTTTTCCAGCCAAACTGATGCAGTTGCTGGGCAGTAAAACTGTTATCTGCCATACTTATGATAATACAAAGGCAACAGGATTATTTGATGAAGTAATTGTGGTAACTGACAGCGAGATTATTTATAATGAAATAGTGACCAACGGCGGCAAAGCAAAAATGAGTGTTAAAGAACACGAAAGCGGCAGCGACCGCATTGCCGAAGCGGTGGCAGATATGGAAGTGGATATTGTAGTAAATGTGCAGGGCGATGAACCTTTTGTACAAAAAGAGCCTTTGGAAAAACTATTGAAAGTTTTTGAAGACGAAAATGTGCAGGTTGCTTCGCTGATGCAGGTTTTAAAAGAAGAAAGATTTATCAACGATCCCAACTACGTAAAAGTAGCGGTTGATAAAAATATGAATGCCCTCATGTTCAGCCGCAGTGTCATTCCTTACCCGAGAGATACAAACATTGCCAACACTTATTATGAGCATATTGGTGTGTATGCTTTTCGCAAGCAGGCACTTATTAATTTTACCTACTGGCAAATGACGCCATTGGAAGCTGCAGAAAAAATAGAATGTCTGCGGTACCTGGAAAACGGTGTGCCGCTAAAAATGATTGTTACAGAATACATGGGTATAGAAATAGATACCCCAGAGGATTTAGAGAGAGCGGCGAAAATGTTATTATCATCATAGCAGGGCACGAATGACACCAATGAATACCAATAAAAAACATTCGTGTAAATTCGTGCTGTTGGTGGCTTAAATTTTTTACTTTATGGCTTTCAGAAATTTTAAAATGGTGGGCTATGTAATTTATGGCCGGGGTTCTTTTAACCAGTTAGATGAAATTATTGCGCCGCACAGAAAGGCCGGTGCACCAATGATTTTTTTGGTTGATCATTTCTTCCAGGGAAAACCATTAGCTGCCAGGGTTCCACTTCGTGGCAACGATAAAATAATTTTTGTAGATGTTACCTACGAACCTAAAACAACTTATGTAGATAGTTTAGCTAATCAGTTAAAAGATGAATTCGGAACTGTAAGCGGTATAATTGGTATTGGCGGTGGCTCGGCAATGGACCTGGCAAAAGCGGTTGGGCTGATGATGAACAATCCCGGCAGCAGTGCCGATTACCAGGGATGGGATTTGGTAAAACAAGCCGGTGTTTATAAAGTAGGCATCCCCACATTAAGTGGCACTGGCGCCGAAGTTTCAAGAACAACGGTGTTAACCGGCCCCACAAAAAAACTGGGAATGAATTCTGACTTCACACCCTTTGACCAGATAGTGCTTGACCCCGAACTAACCGCCAATGCACCAGCCAATCAGCGTTTTTATACAGGTATGGATTGCTATATACATTGCATTGAAAGTTTAACCGGCACTTTTTTAAACGAATTCAGCAAAAGTTATGGTGAAAAAGCTTTGCAGCTATGCAGGGAAGTGTATGTAAATAAAGAAGGTTGGGATGTAGACAGTGATGACAAATTAATGATGGCAAGTTATGCCGGCGGCATGAGCATTGCATACAGTCAGGTTGGTGTGGCACATGCCGTAAGTTATGGCCTTAGTTATTTATTGGGCACCAAACATGGCATTGGCAATTGTATAGTGTTTGATAAATTAGAAGAGTATTACCCTGAGGGTGTGAAAGAATTTAAATACATGGTTGAAAAAAACAAGATTGATATTCCCAAAAATATTTGCTCCGGCCTCAGCGATGAGCAGTTTGATAAAATGATTGATGTATCGCTTGGCATGAAACCACTCTGGGAAAATGCACTGGGAAAAGACTGGGAAAAAATAATAACGAGGGAGAAGCTGAGGAAGTTGTATGAGTTATTGTAATTATTCTGCTGAATGAAAATACAAATGCTCAAACTAGCTGTTATTTATGAAAACCGTTACAGAACAAAATTTCGCCGTTATTATTAAAGATTGTTTTCAGATAATTTTAAAGCCCTTAGGTTTTAAAAAGAAAGGGAATAATTTTTATAGACAGCTTGAAGACCTTGGACAAATCATAAATGTTCAGAAAAGTTCGCTTTATTCCAAAGATCACATCTCATTTACAATTAACACAGGACTTTTTATACCAGAATATTGGCTAACCTTTTTTACATATCATAATGGAGAGATTCCAGATTATCCAACAGAGTCTATCTGTGCAATCAGACAAAGAATAGGTAAGCTAAAATACAATATTGACAAATGGTTTGATATAGATTCAAATACTCACATCGCCGAATTAAAAAGAGAAACAACAGACAATGTTCTTAATTATATCCTTCCTTATTTTGAAAGAAACAAAACTAAAACTGACGTATTACAATTATTACAAAGCCAGAATATTAATCTAGACAAGTTTACCAGACTTATAATTTTGGGCGAGTACAACCAGTTTGAAAAAGCACAAATGGAATATGACAACCTTAAACAAGACAAGTATACTTTTACCCATATAAAATCTTCACTGTTTGAGTATAGAGATAAATACAACTTGACAGACTAAAAATCCGGTGTAAATCCTCCCAAAAAACCCATCAAAAAACAAAAGCCTATCTTTATGCCCTACTCCACATGATTGACACGGCAGGTTGTAAGCCGGTGGTATAACAAATTTCCTTCGCTGATTCAGAAAATGCAACGTCTTTTCCAGCCTTTATAAAAATTAAACCATTCAATGGCATTTAAAAAATTAGAACTTATTGAACCCATCCTTAAAGCATTAACAGCCGAGGGATACACAACTCCCACACCCATCCAGGCACAGGCAATTCCTTATATATTAGACGGAAGAGATTTGCTGGGCTGTGCACAAACAGGAACCGGAAAAACAGCAGCCTTTGCTATTCCCATCCTCCAACTTTTATATCAGCAAAAACAGGCCGCAAGAGGCATTAAGGTTTTGATATTAACGCCAACAAGAGAGCTGGCTATTCAAATTGATGAAAGCTTTGCAGCTTACGGCAAATACACCGGCATTACACATACTGTAATTTTTGGCGGCGTATCGCAAATGCACCAGACAATTGCATTAAAAAAAGGTGTAGATGTGCTGGTGGCAACACCGGGCCGCCTGCTTGACTTAATGAGCCAGGGCTTTATTGATTTAAGGCATCTTGAAATTTTTGTATTGGATGAAGCCGACCGCATGCTTGACATGGGTTTTATACACGATGTAAAAAAAGTAATTGTTCGCCTGCCGGCAAAAAGGCAAACACTTTTCTTTTCGGCTACTATGCCACCCGAAATTCAAAAGCTGGCCAATGTATTATTAACCAATCCGGCAAAAGTAGAAGTTACACCACCCTCATCAACTGTAGATGCGATAGAACAAAGCCTGTACTTTACCAATAAAGCAGATAAGCCGCAATTGCTTTTGCATTTATTAAAAGATGAAACAATTATTAATGCTTTAGTTTTTACCAGAACAAAACATGGCGCTGATAAAGTAGTAAAATTTTTACACCGGGCAAATATTACAGCCGCTGCCATTCATGGTAACAAATCGCAAAACGCAAGGCAAGGTGCACTAAGCGATTTTAAATCAGGCAAACTAAGGGTATTGGTTGCTACAGATATTGCTGCCAGGGGAATTGATATTGATGAGCTGACGCATGTAATAAATTTTGAGCAGCCTAATGTTCCTGAAACTTATGTACACCGCATTGGCCGTACAGGAAGGGCCGGCAATACAGGAATTGCTATTTCTTTTTGCGACCCAGAAGAAAGAACAGAGTTAAGGGATATTCAAAAGCTGATTGGTAAAAATATTCCTGTAATAGAACATCATCCTTTTCCGATGAATGCAAATGCTTTGTCACAACCAGTAGTAAAGCAGCCACAACAAAATTTTAACCGGCAAAAAAACTTTCAGCCACGTAACAGCGGCGGAAGGCAGGGTTATGGAAGGCAGCGATCTGGCAACAGGTAGTTTTTCTAAAATACCCATCAGCCACATCGCTTCATAAGTTAATGATGCCTATCTTTCAGCTCTAAAACAAATCAATTATGAAACAACGTTTTTTAAAGCTTTCCGCTTTATGTATTGCAGCATCTGCTGTGTTATTTACTTCCTGCAATGGCGATGCTCCTAAAACAGAAGCCGCTTCATCATTCAGTCTTGACTCTGTAAAAACAGCCATTGCCACCAGCAACAAAATTTTTGGTGACTGTTTTGCCAAAGGCGACTCTACTACATTTGTAAGTTGTTATACAAGCGATGCTTGTATTAACCCATCTAACATGCCAAGAATGTGTGGCCCGCAGGCCATTAGTGCGTTTTTTAACGGTGGCTATAAAATGGGCATTCGCCACATTGCAATAACTACCGAAGAGCTAATTGGAGGCAAAGAAGCCGTTGCAGAAATTGGGAAATACGAACTCCATGACAGCGCAGGAAAAGCACTTGACAAGGGTAAATTTATAGTTGTATGGAAAGAAGAGAACGGCAAATGGAAAATGCATCGTGACGTATGGAACAGCGATTTGCCTTTGCCTGCTGCTGAACCTGCAAAAAAATGATACTAAAATATTTTTTATAGAATACCGGGCTTAAAAATCCGGTATTTTTTATTTACCAGGGAAAAGACAATTAAAAGTATTAATACTACGATAGCTTATTTATACTTACACAGTAAGTATTGTTTTGAGTATTTTTATTGGCTATTATTACATTTTATTTATCTTCCCTTTTATTTTGTGATATAAAAGAACGCATATGCTTGATCTGTTTGAAAAGGAACCCTATTTCGACATTGTGCACCGCCTTAATAAGTTAACTGAAGAAACTAAGCCCTTATGGGGTAACATGACTGTGGCCCAAATGTTTGCCCATTGCACCGAAGTCTTTAAAGTTCCGCTTAGTAAAAAGAAAGCCAACCGCAGTTTATTAGGCATGTTATTTGGCTCAATGGCAAAAAAATCAATATTAAGCCCAAAGCCTTTTAAAAAAAACCTGCCTACATCGAGGGGTTTTAAAATAAAAGATGAACGTGACTTTTATATTGAAAAGCAAAACCTGATGACCGTGATGGCAAAATTTTATTCGGGCGGCCCTAAAAATTTAGGCAGTTACAAGCACCCGTTTTTTGGCAACCTCACTGGCGAAGAATGGGGAATAAGCATGCACAAACATTTAGACCATCACCTGAAGCAGTTTGGTGTGTAGTTATAATTTAATCAGCCTGTCAGCAGCTTCTTCCAGCGTACTTTCTTTTTTTGCAAAACAAAACCGCAGCACTTTATTTTCTGTGGCTTCTTTATAAAATGCCGATAAAGGAATGGTGGCTACTCCATATTCTTTTGTAAGCCGGATGGCAATATCATTTTCGTTTTCATTACTGATGTTTTCATAGCTGTACAACTGAAAGTAGCTTCCGTGAGATGCAAGCGGCTTAAATTTTGTTTGCGCCATCATGCTTTTAAAATAATCTCTTTTTTGCTGTAAAAATTTACCCAGCTGCAGGTAATTTTCTTTTTGTTTCAAAAAATCGTTCAGCGCAACCTGCACGGGGCTGTTGCAACTGAAACAATTAAACTGGTGCACTTTTCTAAACTCTTTCATTAAAGCCGCAGGTGCCACACAATAACCAATCTTCCAGCCGGTGCAGTGATATACTTTTCCAAAAGAAAAACAAACAAAACTTCTTTCAAGTAAATCGGGGTAGCGTAACATGCTTTCATGCGGCAGGTTATCAAAAATTAAATGTTCATACACTTCATCGCTTAAGATAAAAATACCGGTGCCTTTTACAATGCTTTGCAATTCGCTGATGTCTTCTTTGCTTAACACACTTCCCGTTGGGTTGTGTGGTGTATTAAGCATTATCATTTTTGTTTTGGGCGAAATTTTTTGTTTTACCAGTTCCCAGTTAATATGATAATCGGGATAAACAAGCGGCACCAGCACAGGTATTGCTCCGTTAATTTCTATATTGGGAATGTAGCTGTCGTAAGCAGGTTCAAAGACAATTACTTCATCGCCAGGCTGCAGCGCCGCTGTAAGGGCTGTATAGATTGCATAAGTTCCGCCGGGTGTAATGGTAATTTCTGTGTCGGGATTTATCTTGCTTTGATAAAGGCTTTCTATTTTTTCTGCCAGCGTTTCTCTTAATGATGGCAAGCCGCACATGTGAACATACTGGTTGTTACCATCCTTCATGGCTTTATTTACCAGTGTAATTAACTCATCATTCATTAAATAATCGGGAAAGCCCTGGCCCAGGTTAATAGCCTTATGCTCCGCAGCCAGCGAACTCATTACTGTGAATATTGTTGTTCCCACATTGGGCAACTTGCTTTTTATTAATGGGCTCAAAACTTAATAATTTGTCTGAACCTCAAAAATAAGGCTTAAGCCAACATCAAAGGTTGTAGTTTTCCGGAGTTGAGTTTAATTACGGGTACATAAAATTTGGGGCCGGCAAATTTACGGCGGCGGTATAATAGGATTAGCAACGGCACACACCATAAAATTTTAGAGGCATATTTGGTACTTGCTTGAAAAAGCCTTGCCTTTTTTGCAGGCCGTTCGTTAACCGGGCCAAAAGTTACCTGTTGCCCGGTTCCAAATTTATAATCAAGGTCTTTAAAGCGGCTGGTATCGTAATATTTTTTTAAGTTATCGGCATTGCCCTTCCAGTTTGCTTCCAGTCTTTCTGCATTGGGTATGTTTGGCTCCATATTAGGGTCAAAATAATACCAGTTGTTGTTTAGTTTTACCTCAAGTGCATAGTGATGTGGAAAGCCAACGCTTCTGTAATCAATATTGCGGCGGCGCAACATTTCCATCATAACAATGCACTGTTGCGAACAGGCTGCATTAGGATGTTTAACTATTTCTTCGGGAGCTACATTGCAGGAAAGCCCATAACCTATAATTTTTTCTGAGGCTGCGGCAATCCAGTCTTCATTTAATGAAAGATGAGAAAACCCGTGATAAAAACGGTTGCTTATGCAGTTCTTAAGTTCTTCCACATATTTTACCGTACCGGGTACCAATGCCTTTTGGGTGGTAGATTTAGTTATATAAGCATCCAGTTTATCAAGTGTATTCAGGGAAGAAAGTGCAAGGTCAAATTTTTCTTTTTGGTCAAAAGCGGGGGTAGAATATTCTGTTGCATTAATATCGCTATTGATAAGATTAGGAATGAATAACAATACGGCCGCCGAAATAAGCAACGGTTTAAGCATAGAATAAGATTTTAAATAATGCTTGAATGGGGATTTTGCCCATTAACGGTTTAATAACGGCTAAAAAGCTGGCTTATTGCCACTTATGGCTAATTTATAGCAGGTTTGCAGGTTTATTAGAAAAAATTCTACAAAAACTTGTCGCCCTTGTTTCTTTTAATTTCCGCTACATATTCTTTAATCTCCTGCTCTTTGTCTTTTTTGCAAATGAGTAAAACGTCTTTGGTATCAACCACAATAAAGTCATCGAGGCCCTGCAGCAGTACCAATTTTTTATTATCGGCATGAACCATATTTTTGGTGGCATCAATTATCATCACATTGTGGCCGGCAACTGCATTGCCCAGGTAATCTTTTTCAAGGTTTTCGTAGGTGCTGTCCCAGGTTCCCAAATCGCTCCAGCCAAACGAAGAAGGTATCACATAAACATTATCGGCTTTTTCCATCACGCCATAGTCAATAGATATGTTTACACATTGCGGATAAATACGTTCAATAGCCTGTTTTTCTTTTTTTGTGTTGAAATTGTTTTTTTCTGCGTCAAACACTTCATGTATCTCGGGCAAATGTTTTTCAAATGCTTTAATAATATTTTTTACCTGCCATAAAAAAATACCGGCATTCCATAAAAAATCGCCGCTGCTGATAAAGGTTTTTGCCAGTTGCAGATCGGGCTTTTCGGTAAAGGCTTTTACTTTATAAACATTATCACTTACCGCATGCGATTCATACTGTATATAGCCATAGCCTGTGTTGGGATGGTTGGGTTGTATGCCAAGCGTTACCAGCGCTTTAATGTGGGCGGTAAATTTCAATGCATCGGTACAGGTTTTTTTAAATGCTTCTTCATCCATTATTAAATGGTCGGCCGGTGCACAAATTAAATTGGCCGCAGGGTTTATCTGGATAAGCTTGTATGAAATATAAGCAATACAGGGCGCCGTGTTTTTGCGGCTTGGTTCACACAAAATATTTTCAACAGGAATATCGGGCAACTGTTTTATAACTGTTTCTTTATACTGTTCTGCTGTAACAACATAAATATTTTCGGCAGCAATAAATTTTGCAAAGCGATCGTAAGTGCCCTGTATAAGTGTTCTTCCGCTGTTTAAAATATCTAAGAATTGCTTGGGGTGGTTGGCCCGGCTCATAGGCCAGAAACGGCTTCCAATTCCCCCGGCCATTATAGCAACGTAATTATTTTTGTTCATGTTATTTTTCTCCCTTTCAGGATTTGCAAAAGTATCGAATTGAATTGTAGCATCAGCGTATCAGGCTGTCTAAAATAAATTTTAACGGGCCGTCATTGTTTTCTATAAAATCTTTTTGGGTAATGGGTTTATAAAAATCAGGAACTACACCGTTTTGTTTTTGTTGTCTGCTTACAGCCTGATAATATCTTTGCAAAGGAACAGAAATACTAATGCCAGAACCCGGCAATACATAAGTAATCAATTTGGAATTATTGGCAGCATATCCGCCCCCTGTCTCTTCTCCCACTACAATGGCTTTTGCTTTTTCTTTCAATAAAGCTGCTGTAGTTGCTGCCGCAGAAATTACATCGCCATTGGTTATAATAAACAATTTGCCCCTGAATAAACTGGCAGCGGGGAAACAGGTGTCAATTTTGGTTTGTTTCAGCGAAAAGCGTTCCCGGCCTTCTTTGATATAATCATTTGCCGATGAATCAACATCTGATTTCATTTCCGAATCTTTTTCAGCTATATATTCTTTAAGGGGCAGGCTATTAAATCTTTTTATTGCCGAATCGAAATATTTTACCGGCGAACTGATAAAATGACCAATTAATTCAAATGAGTTTTTATAATAGCCCCCGGTATTATCCCTGAAATCTATAATTAGATTTTTTATGCTCTCGTATCGCAGTATTTTGAAACTGTTGTTTAAAAAATTTGCAAAAGCCAGTGTTTGCGAAAAACTTCCCAGGTCAAACGTTTTAATTGTCAGCAGCGCTGTTTTTGAATTGAGTATTTCAAAGTCGTAATTAATGTCTGTCGGAAAATAATAAAAACAGTCGTTTTCCCTGTTATCATAAATTTTATTCAGGGTTTCGGCAAACAATTCTTTGGTTGACTCCAGTTTTGTATCGCTGTTAATATATCTGACAGTAAATTTTTCTGCCGGGCCAAATTCTAAAAAATAAGTGTAAGCAAAATCATTATTAACTGCCCTGTCTTTATAATTCCGGCTGAAACCATCGGTGTGTTCATGAACAGAAATTTTACTGATTATTTCATGGGGCAAATTGTTGTTAACCGATAAAATTCTTGACCCGTTCGGTATTGTAAAAGATGTGCTGTTTAAATAAATGTCGTTGCCGATTTTAATAAGCGGCAAAGGAAAAAAATATTTCTTTTCTGAAATGCTGTCGTAGTATCCTTTTGGAAAGTAGCAGTCGGTATGGGCGCAATGAATATTATCAATTATAAAATCAACCTTTGCCAGAAACTCCCATTTTTTAAGCGGTTGTTCTATACCTGCGGCAACACTGTCAAATAATTTTTCTAAAGAAGCCTGATCGTTATAAACAAAAGCCCCTGCATGGGCTTTTTTAAAAATGTATTTCATAATAGAAATATCATTTTTCAGCACTTCGGGACTATCGCTTTCATTAAATACATCTTTTTGTCTGCTGCTGCAGGAGGCCATCAAAAAAACCAGCATAATAAAAGATAACTGAAGCCTCATGGGTGTTTAAATTATGCCTTCTCGTACCAAATCATGCAGGTGCAATATGCCTAAGTAAAAATTGTTTTCGGTAACAATAAGCTGGCTTATATCATTTTTGCGTAAAACATCGAGAGCATTTACCGCCAGTTCATCCGGCAAAATGGTTTTGGGTTGTGTGTTCATTATATCTGCAGCGGCAAGGCTTTCAAATGAGTTGTTGTTTTCAAGCATTCTCCTTAAATCTCCATCGGTAATAATTCCCGAAAGCACATTTTGTTCATCAACAACTGCGGTTGCACCCAGCCTTTTTTTTGTCATTTCCACAATCACTTCTTTTATATTGGCAGATGAAAGCACTTTTGGCTTTTCATTCTGTACGTATAAATCTGACACTCTTAAATAGAGTTTTTTTCCCAGCATACCGCCTGGATGAAACTTGGCAAAATCGCCGTCGGTAAATCCCTTTTGTTCCATTAAGCAAACTGCCATTGCATCTCCCATTACCATTTGAGCTGTGGTACTTGTTGTAGGCGCCAGGTTATTGGGGCATGCTTCCTGTTCTACCGTTGTATCCAAAACAATGTCGCATTGCTGTGCTAAAAACGATTGCATGTTTCCCACCATTCCGATTAATGTGTTGCCGAAGTTTTTAATCAGCGGCGTTAATACTTTTATCTCGGGGCTGTCGCCACTTTTGCTAATTATCATAACCACATCATCCTGCTGTATCATGCCCAAATCGCCATGAATGGCATCGGCGGCATGCATAAAAAGAGAAGGCGTGCCTGTGCTGTTTAATGTGGCTACAAT
This sequence comes from Bacteroidota bacterium, assembly GCA_031384415.1. Taxonomy (GTDB): domain Bacteria; phylum Bacteroidota; class Bacteroidia; order Chitinophagales; family Chitinophagaceae; genus Ferruginibacter. Next base: position 4,134 of record JANNAM010000014.1, on the reverse strand, counting down.
TTTTTGTGCAACTATGGCGCTTTTGCCAATACCGCTTAGTACAAATCTTCCTTTGCAGGCTTCAATTTTTTCAATTGCCTTTACAAAGTTATCGTTGATAAAGGGTTTTAATCCTGCTATTGACTGGTATTGCAACTCAATAGTGCGGAGAGCAACAGATATAATAAACTGGCTGTTCATTTTTACGTGCCGCAAACCTACTTTAAATCAGTCATAATGCAAAGAAGCGTTACTGCAACATTAATCAGCCACGATGCTGACTATTTTAAACGGCGGCTTGCAGAATGGGTTTTTTTGTTTATCTTAAATGATTATTAAATGGGCTGTTAAAAACTTCCGGACTAGCTTATAGTTTCCACAAATCCGTTGATTTTACGGCTCTATTCAATTAACTTCGCTGCCCTTTTGAAAAATCTTGTTTAATTTAAATACCCTGTACATTTTGTTCAGGAAATGAAGAGAAGGAAAAATCAGTTATGGCTACAATAAAAGCAAAATCCAAAAAAGCAAGGGTCGATGCCCCGGTTAAGAAAATTTCAGGTAAAAATAACCAGTCGGGTTTAGCAGCTCATTTGCAAAGCCAGTTTGGCTTCGATGGCTTCAAGGGTCCGCAGGAAGAAATCATTCAATCCTTATTAAGCGGAAAAGATACGTTTGTAATTATGCCCACCGGCGGTGGTAAAAGCCTTTGTTACCAGTTGCCGGCTATCATCAGCGATGGTTGTGCAATCATTGTATCGCCGCTTATTGCTTTAATGAAAAACCAGGTTGACCTTGTAAGAAGTTACAATAGCAGCGACGATGTGGCTCATTTTTTAAACAGTACTTTAAACAAAGGCCAGCAAAAAATTGTAAAAGACGACTTAACCACGGGTAAAACAAAAATGCTTTTTGTAGCTCCCGAAACATTAACCAAAGAAGAAAATATTGATTTCTTTAAAGATTTAAAGCTTTCCTTTTTTGCAGTAGATGAGGCCCATTGCATTTCGGAATGGGGACATGATTTCCGCCCCGAATACAGAAGGCTCAGGGAAATGATGGACATGATTGATGAAAAAATTCCGGTAATTGCATTAACCGCAACAGCCACGCCCAAAGTGCAAAGTGACATTGTAAAAAATCTTGGCCTGCGTAACCCAAATATTTTTATTTCTTCTTTTAACCGGCCCAATTTGTATTATGAAATTCAGCCAAAAATAAAAAAAGACCAGACCGATAAAAGTATTGTTCGCTTTATTCAGCAAAACAAAAATAAAAGCGGCATCATTTATACACTTAACAGAAAAACTACCGAGGAGCTTGCCGATATGCTGATGGCAAACGGAATAAAAGCCGTGGCTTATCATGCCGGGCTTGATAGTAAGTTAAGGGCAACAAGGCAGGACCAGTTTTTAAATGAAGATGTTGATGTAATTGTAGCCACCATCGCTTTTGGTATGGGAATAGATAAACCTGATGTACGCTTTGTTATTCACTATAACATTCCAAAATCTATAGAAAATTATTACCAGGAAACAGGCAGGGGCGGCAGAGATGGAATGGAAGGAAAATGTATTCTTTATTACTCTCATAAAGATGTGGCGAAACTTGAGCATTTAATGAGAGATAAACCATTAAGCGAACGGGAAGTTGGTGCACAGTTAATAAATGAAACGGTAAGCTATGCAGAGAGCAGCGTATGCCGTCGCAAAATCCTGTTGCATTATTTTGGCGAACATTACGATGATAAAAAAAGCTGCGGCCATTGCGATAACTGTCTTAATCCAAAAGAAAAGGTAGAGGCTAAGGATAATGCAGTGCTGGTTTTAAAAACAATTAAAGCATTAGATGAGCGCTTTCCGGTTGAATATGTAATATTAATACTTACAGGAAAAGCTACGCCTGCTGTTAAAATGTACCGCCATGATGCGTTGGAAACATTTGCATCGGGCAACGACCAGGAACCACATTACTGGAACAGCCTGATAAGGCAAATGCTATTGGGCGGTTTAATTGCAAAAGACATTGAAGAATATGGTCTATTAAAGTTTACCAAAGCCGGCGAAACTTTTTTAAAGAAACCCTCTTCATTCAAAATTATGCTCAACAATTTGTTTGAAGATGCCAATGCAGATGATGAAGAAGGTGAGGCGGTTATTGAAGCAACTTCGGCAACAGATGCAAAGCTGGTAGAAATGCTGAAAGACATTCGTAAAAGGGTTGCCAAAGAAAAAAACCTTCCTCCTTTTGTTATCTTTTTAGAATCTTCTTTGGAAGATATGGCCACTATGTATCCTACCAGCATGCAGGAGCTTGAAAAAATACAAGGCGTAAGCAAAGGCAAAGCCATGCGCTACGGCAAACCTTTTATTGATTTGATAGCAAAGTATGTGGAAGAAAACGATATAATCCGCCCCGATGATTTTGTAATGAAGAGTGTGGTTAACAAAAACAACAATAAAATCTTCATTATTCAGAACGTAGATAAGAAAATGTCGCTGGAAACCATTGCAAAAAACAAGGGCCTTCGCATTGATGAGCTGCTGGAAGAAATGGAAACTATTGTGGCAAGCGGCACCAAATTAAACCTTGATTATGCCATTGAAGATGTGGTGGATGAATATGAACAGGATGAAATAATAGATTACTTTAAAAGCTGCGAAACCTCATCCCTGCAAGTGGCCCAGGAAGAGCTGGCCGACAGCAACTTTACCTGGGAGCAGCTAAAGCTGATGCGTATAAAATTCCTTTGCGAATATGGCAATTGATTGATTATTTTAGAATGAATATTTAATATTTGCGATAATCCCTTATTTTTGCTGCCCAATATTACATAGGGATGGTGTGATAGCTCAGTTGGTAGAGCAACGGACTGAAAATCCGTGTGTCGCCGGTTCAACCCCGGCTCGCACCACAGAAGCGGGGAAATTGACATCACAGTCGGTTTTCCCGTTTTTATTTTCCGCTAAAACCTGCTTCAGGCGTGCAAAGTAGAGGAATACAGAATTGATTTTAGGAGTTCGATAATCCCTTGTTTCCTTATCTACAAAAATTCCCTCTGGAAACACCAAATATTGAATGCGTTGTTTATTAGCATAATTGCTCAAATCCCACAGGGACGGGAGGTTTGAGGAAAATTCAACAGCCAGTTCTGTACATTTTTGGAGGTTCGAGAAATTAGTTCCTGTCTTTGCTATTTGCTGTTCGATCTGTCCCCGCTCCCCTTCAAATTTCTCTTTCATCTGGCGGTAAGTGTCTCTATCTATATCGCCTTCAATAAACCGCTCATTCAGCTTTAAAAGCTTATTGTTTAGTTCTGTTAGATTGCGGTTCATTATGCTCCGCTGTTCTGTATTTTCCTTATTGCTTTCCAAATACACAGCCTCCATATCCTGCGCTATTAATTTGGCGATGGATGGACTAACGGCTAATGACATATCCTTTAGCAGGTATTTAAAATCTTCATGCAATTGTTTTGCGTTCAGGTTGCAATTACAACCCTTAGTGCTGCATTTGTAATACCACAGTGTTTCCTTTTTACGATATGCAGTGTAGGAATGTTTGCATTTATCACATTTCAAAAATCTTTTGAGTGGGGCTTCTTCCCTTTCACATTTCAGTTGAATCCCATCTTTATGATGCGGCAATGCTTTATTGGCTTTTAAGAATATTTCTTTTGAAATCATTTTTTCATGGTTGCCTTCCACCACTTCCCCATCCAGCATATTATGAACCATCAAGCCACAATAGAATGGGTTGCGAAACATATCCGACAGGCGTTGGTCGGCCAACTTTAGGCCAAGTGCCGCAAACCGTTTGCAAATTTCATCGTTGGTAATGCGTTCATGGGCTTTCCAGAGAAAAGCTTTTCTTAACAATTTCCCCTTTTCATTTACCACAATCCTTCTCACTCCATTTTCCCTAATGATGGAGTAACCCGATGGTGGCATTGTAGGCCAGTCACCACGGAGCAGCATTTCTTTTACCCCTGCCATACATTTCTGTCTGCGGAGTTGATTGTCGTATTCGCTGAAAATAAACTGTATGTTCTGTTGAAGATTGCCACTTGGTGTGGTAATATCTGTAGGCTGACTTACAGAATGAAGCAGAATTCCTTGTTTTTTTAATTGTTCGGTAAGATAAATGGCATTAGCT
>JANNAM010000198.1:0-9381 GCA_031384415.1 Bacteroidota bacterium | reverse complement strand
AATAAACACAAGAGCCGTTGCTAACCTTCTGCTGATCTCTTTAGCCGGGAAGACGGAAATCAAAAACGTCTTACCGCCTTCCCGTAAATCAAAATGTAGTAATCAATCTAATTTTAGTGTGTGAAATAATAAATTAAATACTGTTGCCGTTATAGCCTTGTTGTTTACTTAAGGAAAACACCGAAAACACCCAAATCAAAAAATTGCCGGGCTTTATGACCCCGGCTTTTTTATTTTATAAAGGTTCATTACAGGTAACCGCTTTTGAAAAGCTGTTACCTGTAATGAAAAAACCCGGCAATTAATTACCGGGTTTAAAATAGCTGCTAATTTGCATTACTAATTATACATCAGTAGGTTCGGCAGGTACATCATCTAATGCTGTGGGCGTGTCGGGTGCTCCATTTTCGGATGCACCGGCAATTTCGTCGCCAATCAGCCCTTCCACTTCGCCTGTTTCTTCTTCCTTTTCGTCAAGCTGGGTAATAGCGGCTATCTGGTCGCCTTCGTCCACTTTTATCAGTTTTACGCCCTGCGTTGCCCTGCCCTGTTCGCTTATCTGGTTCACCGGCATCCGGATGGTGATGCCCGATACACAGGTTATCATCAGGTCTTCTTTTTCGGTAACGTCCAGCAGCCCTACCAGCCCGCCGGTTTTTTCGGTTACATTAATAGTTTTTACACCCTTGCCGCCCCGGTTGGTAATGCGGTAATTGGCTTCGCCGGTTTCGGCATCGTCTAATTTGGTGCGTTTGCCGTAGCCTTTTTCGCTTACTACCAATATGGTTTTGGTTTTGTCTTCCTTGTTAATGCAAACCAGGCCTACCACTTCGTCTTTTTCGTCATCTACCTCAATCCCGCTTACACCCTGGCCACCACGGCCGGTGCTGCGTACTTTCACTTCGTGAAAACGGTTGGCCCTGCCGCTTTTTACAGCCATCATTATCTCGCAGTTGCCGTCGGTTAGTTTGGCTTCCAGCAACTGGTCGCCTTCCAGTATGTTAATGGCATTGATGCCGGTTTGCCTTGGGCGGCTGAAATCTTCCAGGTCGGTTTTCTTTACCATGCCCTTTTTGGTGCACAAAACTATGTAATGACTTTTTACATATTCTTCGTCTTCAAAATTCTTTACATCAATGATGGCCCTTACTTTATCGTCTGGCGGAATTTGCACCATGTTTTGTATGGCCCTGCCCTTGCTGGTTTTATCGCCTTCGGGAATTTGATAAACCGGCAGCCAGAAACATCTTCCTTTTTCGGTAAAGAACAGTAAAGTGTGGTGGGTGCTGGCTACAAACAGGTGTTCGATATAATCTTCCTGCCTTGTGCTGCTGCCCTTGGCGCCCCTGCCGCCACGGCGCTGCTGGCGGTATTCGGTAGCCGATGTACGTTTGATGTAACCCAAATGAGAAATGGTAACCACCACATCTTCTTCTTCGATGAGGTCAATCATTTTTATTTCATCATCTAAGTAAGTGATCTCTGTTTTGCGTTCGTCGCCAAACTTATTCTTCACTTCTAAGAGTTCATCTTTAATAATCTGGAAACGCAGGCTTTCGGTGGCTAATATTTCTTTCAGGTGCTCAATCAGCTTCATCAGTTCGGCATGTTCTTCCCTTATCTTTTCAATCTCCATACCAGTAAGGCGCTGCAGGCGCAGTTCAAGCACCGCTTTTGCCTGTATCTCGGTCATGCCAAAACTGGCAATCAGGCCTTCCTGTGCAATGTTTGGAGTAGAAGATTCACGAATCAATTTTATTACTGCATCCAGGTTATCCAATGCAATGATATAGCCTTCTAATATATGCGCTCTTTCTTCTGCCTTGCGTAATTCGTATTTTGTTCTGCGGATAACAACATCGTGGCGAAAGTCAACAAACTCACTTACCAGGTCTTTTATGTTTAAAATTCTTGGCCTTCCTTTTACCAGCGCCACATTGTTGATGCCGTAAGATGTTTGCAGTTCTGTTTGTTTATACAACTGGTTAATGACCACCTGAGCCACCACATCTTTCTTTAAATCAATTACAATACGGGTACCTTCTTTGTTATTGCTTTCGTTGTTTACATCGCTGATGCCTTCAATCATTTTATCGTTGATAAGCTCACCGATTTTTGCTGTAAGGGTATCACGGTTTACCTGGTAAGGCGTTTGGTAAATGATGATTTTTTCCCTGCCGTTCTTCAGTGTTTCCACATTCACCCTGCCACGGAGCACTACCCTGCCACGGCCTGTGTGCAAGGCCGCCCTTACGCCTTCAAAACCAAAAATTACACCGCCTGTAGGAAAATCGGGGCCTTTGATATGTTTGATTAATTCTTCAATGGCAATTTCTTTGTTATCAATATATGCAATGCAGCCATCTATCACCTCACTAAGGTTGTGGGGCATCATATTGGTGGCCATGCCCACGGCAATACCGCTGGCGCCATTTACCAATAACTGCGGAATCCTTGTTGGCAACACGGTTGGTTCCTTCAGCGAATCGTCGAAGTTGAGTTGAAAATCTACTGTTTCCTTTTCTATATCATCCAGCATGGCCTCTGCAAACTTTGCAAAGCGTACCTCGGTATAACGCATGGCAGCCGGCGGGTCGCCATCCTGGCTTCCAAAATTACCCTGCCCGTCAATCATGGTGTAGCGCATGTTCCAGTCCTGCGCCATACGCACCATGGTATCGTAAATGGAGGCATCGCCATGCGGATGGTATTTACCCATCACTTCACCCACAATACGGGCACTTTTTTTATACGGTTTGTTGCTGGCATTGCCCAGTTCGCTCATGCCGTACAGCACCCTGCGGTGCACTGGTTTTAAGCCATCTCTTACATCGGGTAAGGCTCGCCCAACGATTACACTCATGCTGTAATCGATGTAGGATGTTTTCATTTGTTCCTCAATATTTACGGGGATTATTTTGCCCCTGTTATTGAGATTTCCGCCTTCAAAATTTTCCTGATTTTCCATAATTTTTAATAGTGTGCGAAAGTAACGATTTTAAGCCGCTTTACCGCTTTAAAATGAAAGGAAAATGCAGGGTATTTGTACACATATTTTGAGGCTGTGTGGAGAAGGGATAGAAACACGGATTACACTGTTTAAAAAAAGATTTACACTGCTCGTTTTACAATAACCAATCCGTTTTTATCAGTTTCATCCGTGTAATCCGTGTTTCTATAAAAAACCCCAGAAAAATAAATTCCCGGGGCTATTTAAACTAACAGGCACGAATGAAAAACCATTAATGTATCAGCACCACTTTCTCTGTTCCCCATTTATTATCGGCTGTTATATATTTTACCAAATAAGTTCCCGAAGGATAATTACCAATGTTTACCTGCCACTTGCCCCTGTTACTGCTGCTTAGTTTCATCAACAGTTTTCCGGTAAAGTCGCAGATATAGACTTCTTTCAGTTCCTTATCGCTTTCGATGGTTACATTACCCTGTGTTGGGTTTGGATAAATTTTTATTTTAACCACATTTTCCGGCTGGTGAAAAAATGGTTCCTCTGGTTTGGTTGTATTACTTGCACAATCCTTTACAAACACAAATTGCTGAATGATGCGTTGCAGTAAATTGTTAAGCAGTTCCACATCATAGCTGTCGGTGCTTGCCTCGGTATGCTTGCCCCCTGCTCTGCTATGGTCGGTTAAAAAAGCATAAGTGCCATTGGTGGCCAGCGCCATACTGCGTAAAAGATATTCATTGCTTTTGCCGCTGCCGCTGCAGGCAACGGGTACAATGCGAATGCCCATGGCGGCTGCTTTCTCAATCATTTTATACATATCCGGTATTGCATAATCATGTGGCGGAGCGTCAAGGAAAAGGAACATGATTCTTGTACGGGCTTCTTTGCGCCAGCTTAATTTGTTGAGGGCAACATCTAATGCACTGTCCAATGCCTCGGGTTCATCGCCACCGCCACCGTCACGCTGCAGCTTAACAAAGTTGAGCACTTTCAGCAAGTCGTTCTGAAAGTCGAGTGATTTTGTTACATACTCATCTCCTTTATCACGGTAAAAAACAGAACCAACTTTTAAATCCAGTGTATTGTAAGTGGCATAAGTTTTACGGATAACATCTTCCATTTCAAATTTCAGGAATTCAATTTCATCTCCCATGCTTCCGGTGGCATCAATTACAAAAGCAATGTCAACTGCATTGCCGGCGCCGCAGCTTTTATCAGTCATTAAATGATTGATGCCATGTTCGAAAGTTACCGGGGCAGCAACAGTATTGCCATCTGCATCCTTAATGATGTATTCTTTTAAGCTGTCGCCTTTGCCGTTAAAGTTTGCCCATAGTTCGGCCTTGCCGGTATTATCAGTAATACCACTCCAAACTCTTGCGTTTGTTTTTTTATCAATAAGATAAACCGGCTGGTTGATGATGGCGCTGTAATTTTTATTTTGCAATTGTACACTGAATCTTTTTTTAGCCGACACACCCCAGTAAGTGCTCCATTGTTTAAACTCAGTGGCAGATAAGTCTTCCCACATTTTCCATTTATTAAAATCATTTATTTCGCCTGCGGTGAGAATTTGTGTTTTTAATTTGGCCGAATCTTTCGAAGGAGAAATTGAATCAAGCATATTCATCATTTTTCCGGCGTAAAAACCATTATAAGAAGCGCCAACGTAAGAATAATAAGTTCCTGTGGAAGATTTGGGTGATGAATATGCGTAATCATAAGTTCCATCCCTTTCGTATTTATCAGCAGAGGTTCTGCCGGCAGCTACACTTTTGGAACGGCTCTTTCTTTTTGTACCAAAAGCAGAAGTTACCACCACTTCTTTTAATTCACTTGAAACAGGAGAGGCAGCATAACTGCTGTAAGTTGTCTTTGCAAAATCGCTTCTTTTATTCAGCAACACCACTTCAAAGTTGGGGTCTTTTATATTTTTTTCGGTGATGACAACTTTGTAAGGTTCAAAGCCGGGAGAAGAAAATACCAATGTGTCGGGTAGTTTGCTGGCTATTATTTTAAAACTGCCATCGGCCTTTGTTTCTACTTTATTGGCGCTGTTTAAAAAAGATACATTCACTTTGGAAGCAGCCACGCCAGTTTCGCCAATTACTTTACCGCTGAGCGCCTGGCCAAATGAACTGAGCTGAATTAAGAACAGCAATGACAAGGAAAGAAGGAAAAACTTTCTCATAATATTTGTTTTTGGCTAAGATGAAGTTGCCTGTTGTTTTACACAACGGACTAAAAAATTAAATGCTAAAGATTTCTTAAAGCATCTTAATAATGACGAATGCACTGTTAATAATGGTTGGGCAAAATCGGGTAACTTGCAGAAAAAATACTGGTGAAAACAATTGTATTATTTGGCGCCGGCAAGTCGGCAACAGTTTTAATTGATTACTTAATAGAAGAAGCATCTGCCAATAACTGGCAAGTGATTATTGCTGATGCCAGTAAGGAACTGGTTGTTTCCAAAACAAACAATGCTGACTGCACAGAAGCTGTTGAATGTGATATTACCAATAACGAACAGCGAATAGCACTGATTCAAAAAGCAGACATTGTAATTTCAATGATGCCCCCTGCCCTTCATTATTTAATTGCTGATGACTGCATTACTTACAAAAAAAATCTTCTCACTGCTTCTTATGTTGATGATAAAATCCGGAGTCGTCAATCTGAAATCGAAAATAATAATCTGCTCTTTCTTTGCGAAATGGGCCTTGACCCCGGCATTGATCACATGAGCGCCATGAAGCTGATTGATGAAATAAAATCAACCGGCGGCACTATCACTTCATTTAAAAGCCATTGCGGCGGCCTGGTTGCTCCTGAAAGCGATGACAATCCCTGGCACTATAAAATAAGCTGGAACCCACGCAACGTTATCATGGCGGGTAAAGCCGGTGCGGTTTATAAAATGAACGGGCATATTGTGAAAGAAAACTATGAAGAGTTGTTTGAAGTTGACAGGGGCGTTCCTTTCAATGAAGAGGTCGGATTTCTTTCTTATTATCCCAACAGGGATTCGCTGGGCTATATTGATACTTATAGGTTGCAGACAGCCGATACTTTTTTACGTACCACTTTACGTTACCCCGATTTTATGTATGGCTGGAACAATGTTATTGAACTGAAACTGACAGATGAAACTATTGAATATGAAACCGATGGTTTAAGCCTTGCCGCTTTTTTTAAAAAGCATTTTGAAAAAGTAAATTTTGGTGAATGGGTAAATACAAAGCTGAAAGAAAGACTGGCGTTTGTAAAAACGCTTTCTGAAAATTTGCAAAAGATGATAGAAGCTGAGGAAGAGCAGGAAGAAGTGAAAAAGGAGGATCCGGAATTTGAAGGGATAAAAGATTTTTCAATAGTTAATGAAGAAGGCGAAATTGAAAAGATTGACCTGGAAGAAACCAAATCGAGGGCAGCTTTTGCCATAGCACACAAAATGCATGAAGCCAACCTTACTTTAAAGCAGTTGTTTTTTTTAGGTGCAGATGATGACGATACTATTATTAATAAAGGAAAATGCAGTGCCGCAGATGTATTGCAGTTTGCTGCCGAAAAAAAACTGGCTTTGTTACCTGAAGACAAAGACATGATTGTGATGTTGCATGAAATTGAATATGAGACCGCAGGCATTAAGTCGGAAGTGAGCAGTTCATTAATGGTGAAGGGAGAAGACAGTTTAAGAACTGCGATGGCCAAAACAGTTGGCCTGCCATTGGGCATTGCAGCAAAGCTGATATTAAACGGAACTATTAAACTTACCGGCCTGCATATACCTACTGTAAAAGAAATTTACGAACCTGTATTGAAAGAACTGGAGATGAAAGGGATAAAGTTTGATGAAAAAAACACAGCAGTAAAATAGATTTTTATTTATACGTACAGAATTTTTATTTTTGTCGTACAGATAACTGTTATGGATGCAAAAATTACTTTAAGCTTTGATGAATCGGTAATTGCCAGGGCAAAGCAGTATGCCGATGATAACAATATAAGCCTCTCAAGGCTTACCGAATTCCTATTGACAAAAGTGACCAGTTCTAATTTTAAGTCGCTTGAAGATTTACCCATTTCTGATTGGGTAAGTATAGTTTCGGAAGGCGAAACTGAATACCAGACCAAAGCAAAAAAGAATAAGGAATTAAAAGCTGAATATTTTAAAAGCAAAAATGAGGATATTTCTGGATGCTAATATCCTGGTTTAGGTTCTTAACAAAGAGTATCCATTGTTTACTTATTCTTCCAGGATAGTCAGCCTTGCTGATAATAAAAAATATTCTGTTTATACCTCTCCCATTTGTTTAGCCATTGCCTTTTACTTTGCTGAAAAAAAATCAGGGACTGCTTTGGCCAAAAAGAAAATTGCCGTGCTTGCCACAAAATTATTAATTGTAAGCATAGGAGAGAATGAAGTGCTGCAATCTTTACAAAACAAAAAAGTAAATGACTTTGAAGATGGTATGGAATATTATGCGGCTGTAAACAATAAATGCGACGCCATCATTACAGAAGATGTGAATGATTTTTATTTTTCAACTACTGCAGTTCACAAATCAAAAGATTTTTTAGAAAAGTATTTAATGCAGCAGTAAGTTTCGCAACTCCCCTACTCCTTCTGTAGCAGGCTTTTCAATTAAATGCAGGTTGGGGTAATTGCTTACTGCCGGAATTTTTTTATCAATAATATACTTGGGCAAAAATGGCGGTGCATAATGCAGCAGCGAGGCAGCAGGATAAACCTGCAGCGAAGTACCAATTACTACAAAATAATCGCAGTTGTGTAACAAGGCCGCTGCTTTTTCCATCATGGGTACTGGTTCTTCAAACCAAACAATGTGAGGGCGAAGCTGTGAGCCATCAGCGGCCAAATGGCCTAAATTAATATCGTCCCTTATTTCATAAATCGTTGTTTCATCAGCAACGCTTCTCATCTTGAATATTTCGCCGTGCAGGTGCAACACGTTGCTGCTTCCTCCCCTTTCGTGCAGGTCATCAATATTCTGGGTGATGATGGTTACTTTAAAATCTTTTTCCAGCTCTGTAAGCCAAATATGTGCAGCATTGGGTTGTGCGGCTGCCACATCTTTTCTTCGCTGGTTATAAAACTCCAACACAAGCTGCGGATTTTTTTTAAATGCACGGGGGGTGGCTACATCTTCTACATTGTATCCCATCCATAAGCCGTCGCTGTCCCTAAAAGTTTTAAGGCCGCTTTCGGCTGATATGCCGGCGCCGGAGAGAACAAGGATATGTTTATTTGTTCCTGACACTAATTACATGAATTTTGAAACAGTAATGCTTAAATAATAACAGATTATTTTTCTCCCGCCATTTCCATAATCAATTTCCACTCTTCATCTTTTACTGTTTGAACAGAGAGCCTGCCCAGTCTTACCAAATCCATATTGGTAAGTCGCTTGTCTTTTTTAAGTATTTCTAATGGTACTGATTTCTTTAATTTTTTTACAGGATTTAAATCTACTGCTACCCAACGGTCGTCATCAATGGTGGGATCCTGGTAAGCTTCTTTTATCACTTTTGCAATGCCAACAATTTCCACTCCTTCATTACTATGGTAATACAAAACCTCATCTCCTTTTTTCATTGCCCTTAAATTAATACGGGCTGCATAATTGCGTACGCCGCTCCAAACTGTTTGTTTGTCTTTTACAAATTGATCCCAGCTATAAGCCGAGGGTTCTGATTTTACTAACCAATATGACATGTCAATTATGAATTAAGAATGAAGAATTATTAATTGAATTCAAATTTAGAGATTATAAGTTATTGTGACAAACCTGCAAATTCCCATATTTTTTTTGTTAAGGAAAATCCAAAGGAACTCTTTCACCGTAACTGTATTTGTTGTCGCTTAAATGACAATCCATAAAAATCTTATTAATCAAAAAACAATTTAAAATGACACGTAAAAAACTCATGTTATCTGCATTGATTGCAGCAACATTTGTTACAGGGGGAATCATCTATGCGGCTGACCACATTGATACTCCTGCTGTAACCGGACAATCAACAGACATTACAGATTTGTATGTCTTCAGGGCACAAGACCCAAATAATCTTGTTTTTGTTGCCAACACACAGGGTTTAGCAGCACCCGGCGCTTCCGCAGCATTAAAGTTTGATGAAAACACCGTGCTTGAATTCAACATCGACAAAAATGGCGACAATGTTGAAGACCTGGTTATTCAGTGCAAGTATGATGCAGCAAGCAACAGCATGCAAGTGTATGGCCCGGTTGCACCTTCAGCAACAGGAACCAAAAGCAAACTGGAAGGAAGTGTAACAGCTTCGGCAGTGGTTACTGCTTATGGTGCTGCAAGCCCAACAATTGGCACCAGCGCTTCAGGCATTAAAGTTTTTGCAGGCCCAAGAGATGA
>JANNAM010000154.1:0-9004 GCA_031384415.1 Bacteroidota bacterium | reverse complement strand
AACCCGGGGTTTTAACGGAAGCGGCAGCACCAGATTTAACCAGTTGGTTGATGGGATGGATAACCTTGCACCCGGCCTTAATTTTTCTGTTGGTGCCATTATTGGTTTAAGCGAACTGGATGTTGATAATATTGAATTACTGTCTGGTGCTTCTTCGGCATTATATGGTCCGGGTGGCATGAACGGAACTTTACTGATGACAAGTAAAAATCCTTTCAAATACCAGGGCTTGTCTTTTTTGGTTAAAGAAGGTATGATGCATACTGACCAAAGGCAAAGGGGAGTTTCACCTTATCACAACTGGAACCTGCGCTGGGGCAAAAAAGTATCAGACAAATTTGCCTTTAAAATAAATGCAGAACTTATTCAGGCAAAAGACTGGGCAGGTTCTGATTACAGAAATTATAACAGGATTGGAACAGCTGGTTCAGTAAAAGCAGGCGACAGGGCATCTGACCCCAACTACGATGGTATAAATGTTTATGGAGACGAAACTACCATTGATATTATGAAGAATGTACTGATTCCAATTTCTAAATCGGCACCATTTTTAGCTCCGTTTATTTATTCATTAGATACAACAAAGCCAATTCCTGTTAGCCGTACCGGATACACAGAAAAACAAACCATCAATCCAAATACAGTAAACTTTAAGCTGGCCGGCTCACTGCATTATAAAATCAGCCCTGCCACCGAAGCAATACTGGCCGCATACTGGGGAACAGGTAACACGGTTTACACCGGCAGCGAAAGGTATTCTTTAAAAGATTTTAAGATGGGTCAGTATAAGTTTGAACTGAACAGCAAAAACTGGTCAGCCCGTGCTTACACAACACAGGAAAATGCCGGCGAATCTTATAACTCAACTGTTACCACAAGGTTGTTTAATGAAGCATGGAAAGCTTCCCCCAGTTGGTACCAGCAATATTCTATTCAATATCTTAATTCACTGCTGAATGGTTTTTCAAGTGCTGATGCACATACAGCAGCCCGTCCGGTGGCTGATGTTGGAAGGCCGATTGCCGGCAGCGATCAGTTTAATACACTGTTTTCGCAAATACGAAAAAAACCCATTAAAAATGGTGGTGGGCTTTTGCTTGATAAATCAGATCTATATGCAATTGAAGGAAGTTACAACCTTACATCCTATACACAGTCTTTTGCAGACATCATTGTGGGTGCAAACTTTAAGCAGTTTGTATTAAACTCCCAGGGAACTTTGTTTGCTGATTCGGCAGGCACAATTAAAACAAACGAAGGTGGTGCTTATGTGCAGGCTGCCCGCCAGGTTGTTGACATGGTAAGATTAACTTTATCGGGCCGCTACGATAAAAATCAAAACTTTGACGGCCGCTTTACACCAAGGGCTACTGCCTTAATCAAAGTGGCAGAAAACAGCAATGTCCGTGTTTCATACCAGTCAGCTTACCGTTTCCCCTCTAACCAGCAGCAATGGATCAGCCTGGATGTAGGCAGTAATGTACGCCTGCTTGGAAGCAATAAAAATTTTCTTAGTTTTTACAATATGATTGCCAACCCCGTTTATTCACTTACAAGTGTGCAGGCGGGTGCAGGAACAAAGTTTGATTTAAATGGTTATAATGTAAAACCAGAGTCGCTTAGTTCTTTCGAACTCGGTTATAAGGGTCTTGTTTTAAAAGATATGATTTTGGTGGATGTATATGGTTATTATGGACAGTACAGCGATTTCCTTTCCCGTACTTTGGTGGTACAGTCTAAAGTTGGTGGTGTTCCTGTATTGAATGACATAGCCAATTCGGCCCGGTCTTCAGTATATTCTTTACCTGTTAATACTCCCGATAAAGTAAAAACTTATGGTTTTGGATTAAGTGTTGATGTAAGATTGCCACACAATTTTGCAGCTGCTGCCAATGTTGCTTCTGATAATTTAAAAGATGTTCCGGTAGGTTTTGCAGGTTATTTTAATGCACCAAAAATTAAAAGCAACCTGTCAGTTTCCAACAGTGGTTTTGGTTATAAAAAACGTTTGGGAGCCAATCTTACCTGGAGATACCAGGGAAGCTTCATGTACCAGGGCGATTTTGCCAACGACAACCTGCCTGCTGTGCAAACGGTGGATGCACAGTTAAGTTTCAAACTGCCTAAAACAAAATCAGTATTGAAATTTGGAGCCAACAACCTGCTCAACCAGTATTATTACAATGCCATTGGTAATTCGCAGGTGGGTGGTTTATACTATGTAAGTTTTGGTTATAATGTTTATTAATACTTAACCTGATTAAAATAAAATTAAAACGTTTATTATGATAACGATATTTAATAAAACTAAAATGCTGTTACTGCTGGTAATAGTATCTGCTGCATTAACTTTTGTTTCCTGCAATAAGGAACTTACCCAATACCCGGCTACACCGGCAGTTGCCCCATCGGGACTTGCTTTGGGCGAAAAAATCGCTGCTACAGCAACAGACAGCCTTTATTACAGGCTGATTATTAAAAGCGGCCTGTTGCCTTCCATTAATAACAAAGCCACCAGCTTTACTATGTTTGTTCCCGACAATACGGGGATGAAAGTATTTATTAATGCTATTTCCGGCGGCTTAGTTCCGCTTGCTGCTCCCGATGCCGTATTCTCTGCATTTATTACTGCTAATATTCCGGCAGCCAGTGCTGCAGGCATTGTACTTTATAATTTGATTCCTCAAACTTATACCACGGGCAGCATCCTTACTTCATTTCCCAATATGCAGATGCCAACGGGTATTATTCTTGACCCAACCAATGCGCTGGTTCGCATGACAAACTTCCCGTCAAAAAGGGGAAGCCAGTTGTGGTTAAATAATATTCCTTTAACCGGGCCAAATGATGTTGCAGTTGCCAACGGTGTTATCCACCATACTTTTACAGTGGCAGCACCACCACAAACCACTTTAAGGGCTCCAATGTATGCCGAACCAACACTTACCTATTTTAAAGCGGCCATTGCCCGAGCAGACAGCGGCGCAGTAGGCCTTGGTAAATTAGATTCATTACTGAATTATGGTGTTACCAATATGACTATTCTTGCCCCCAACGATGTTGCTTTTCAAACTTTACTTACTGGTGTTATTACTGGCGCATTAATAGCGCAGGGTGTTCCGCCAGCAACAGCAGCAGCAACAGCAGCAGCACTTGCATCTACGCCGGCAGTATTCAGCAACCCTGCATTGTACGGTTCACTAACTGCTGCAACTGTAAAAGGAATTTTGGTTTATCATTTCCTTGCAACGCAGGCATTTGGGGCTTACACCCCCAATGGCAGGGCTTTTTCTGTAAACTTTGCCCCTGCACCCGGTGCCTTCTTTCAAACATTGGTTAATACAGCTTTTGCCGCTCATCCCGGCATCAGGGCGCAGGCCACATTTGCTGGCCCATTTGTTTCAGGCATTCAGTTTACAGGACTTGGCACATTCCCTCCGGGTGGTGCACCTTACAGCGGTGCTTCTGCCAATGCAGTTAAAATGGACCAGCATGCTGTAAATGGTGTGTATCACATTATTGACAGGGTGTTATTACCACAATAGGTTTTTTAATTGTTATAAATAGAAAAAAGGGTTTCAGCAATGAAACTCTTTTTCTTTGTTACAGGAAATACACCTCCGGAGTTCACATAGGAACCTCATGTTAGCGGTTCGTTGTTCTTCTCGGCGGAATAACAGGATTAGTTTCCGCATTTGTATATGGCAAAAGCCAGCAAAGAAAAAGTATACTTTTGATTGGCACGAATTTAAGGGGAGCTTACAAGGATTTATTCGTCTGCCATCATAGCAGCAAACCTAATGTAATGTGCCGCACTTCTTCTCTGTCTTAATAAAAGACAATTTTCAATTATTGACAAATAATTGAAGCATGTCTTGCTATTAGCTGCCACTTCCCATTTTTCTTCATCCAAATATTTGTGAATCGTCGTTTGTAAACTTGTCCTGCTCTTGCAGCGGGTGTATCGTTTTTTGAAACAAGAGTTTCATGCCCCATTGTAATTACAATGTTTTCTTGAAATTGCATTCTCTCAATAACTTTTTCATAAATACTGTAGTCAATCATACCGGCCTTTTGGATTAGCAAAATAGAATCACGGGTTCCGGTAATTTCATTTCTTGGAGTATTAACCAAAAACTCTGGTGCCCAAATTTGTTTGAGAGTATTTGTGTCTCCATTTAGAATTGCTTTTGCCCCTGTTTGTTCTAAGGCTCTTATTTCAGCTTCAGTTCTGGCGTTGTCTTGTGCATAGATCGAAATTGTCGAAATTGAAAATGCGATTAGAAAAATATACTTTGTCATACTGTATTGTTTTTATTTAAATATAAGCTCTAAAAAGATAAAGTAATGTGTCGTGCCATCATTTGTAGAAATGTTAATTGATGAGTGTCGATCAATAAGCAAAGAGTAAAATAAATAATAAAATTGATTTCATATTAGTTATTTCAAAGTATTGGAGTGTTTGTTATAGTGGCATACAACGTTCGAGACTTGCCACAGGGCTGGTATTTCAGTTCCATTTTTTTAGAAGTCCGGGAGTTGTCAACGGTCAACGAAACTCAACTTCATGTTTTATGTGTCGATGTCAGTAATAATTGTCCATCGTTTTTGTTTTTGAACTAAAAGCCCAAACTTTCAGCAAAATAGAATGGGCTCCAGCATCACAAACATTTTACTGGTTTTAGTCATGGCTTGTCGCTGATATTGCGTTTGATTTTTATGAATGGACTTATAAGTAAATACCAAAACGTTTGTTTTTTAGTGTCGTCAAACTCCTTTAATCCGTAAAGACGTGATTTAACTGATGAATATTTATATGTTCCGAATAATTTGTCCCAAAAAATAAAGATGTCGGCAAAATTTGAATCAGTGTAATACTGGTTTTGGTCGTGATGCACTTTATGAATGTTTGGCGTGATAAACACTTTCCCAAAAACTTTATCCGTCCAATCGGGTAATTGAATGTTGGCATGTTGCGCTACCAGGAAAGGCAAAAGCACAATGAAATAGACACCTAAAATGGGTAGGTCAATGCCGAAAATTACGCATGCTACAATACTTGATGTGCCAAATATTAAAACTTCCAACGGATGCCCCCGAAAAAATGTGGAGGTATCCATCGTGGTGTCGCTGTGATGAACACGGTGTAGCCGCCAAAACAGGGGTGAAGTATGAGCCAAGCGATGAAACCAATACGAAGTAAGATCCAGGCACATGACACCAAGAATGACTTTAAGCCACAACGGTATTTCAATCCAGTAAAAGAGACCTACCTGGTTTGCAGACGACCATGAAATGATGACCACCTGTACCACAGCAAAAGCCAGGTTAGCGAAGTAAAAGGCAATCATGAATACAAAGTTGTGTAAAAAGTGAGGTATGCGCCTGTCAAATTTGAAAGGTGTGCCTAATAGATGCTCAAGGCTGTAAAATATGGCAATCAAGCAAATGATGATGTAATTGCCATCAATTGAATTAATAAATTTGATTATACTTTCCATGATGTTTTAGTTAAAACGGATGTTGCTACACTTTTAATCTTTTTTTGGAAAATTAACTCTAATCCTGACTATTCCTGAATTGACCAACTGTCCGCCCGGAACTGAAGTTAAATTTATAATGCCGATGTTTGTTTATCAAGCCACACTTGCACAAAACCCAATCCTAGTGGCTGCTCTTTTCTCATCATAGTTTAAACTGTTCAAAACTCTGTCCATTAAACTTAAATGCTCCGTTTTCATGTGTTCCGAGCCAAAGGTCACCGTTGTTGTCTTTGTAAACACTAAATACTGTAATGTCTTTTGAGTTTAACTTAACTGGGTAATGTACAACTTTTGTTCCGTCATATTCCCAAACGCCATTACGATAGGTTGCAATCCACAAATTATTATTGTTGTCCTTTTCAATTGATAGATACTCGTTTAGCGTACCGCTTTTTTTTTCGTCTAAACTACCTATGCTTTTTTGTCGCCTATAAAATGTTGTGCTGTTTAATGTTAGGCTGTCGTAAACACTATAACAGTACTCCGTATTAAACCAAAAGTATCCATTTCTGTCTTCGGTAATTGAACGAACTCCGTTTGCTCCACCATCGCCAAATTCTGTCACATCATTTTCTGCAATCCAGTCAAATGATTTTCCGTTAAAGCGGCATACTCCTACTGGATTAGTGCCAAACCAAACACTTCCTTTGCTGTCCTTATAGATGCTGTAGATTTCAAAAGGGTTAGAAAATTTAGGATTCTTAGGAAACTGCAACTCATATAAAGTAGTGCCGTCATGCCGGTATACTTTTTCAGTTTGATAAGAATGTCTGAACCATAAATCATTGAATTGAAGTTTCCATTCATTACTTGCAATTGCTGATAATGTGGTAAATGTTTGTCCGTCAAACTTAGTTATTGCTGACAAAGGGTAACAGCTATTGAAGTAAATATTCCCTGATTTATCTTCTTTAATTTCATCAATTCTATTGTGAGGCAAGCCGTGTTTCGTTGTATAATTAATCAGTGTTTTTCCATCATATCTGTATACTCCTGTTTCCCAGCTTCCAAACCAATAAACATTTTTCTTGTCTTGATAAACAACCATAATGCTGCTGCCAAGTTTTTTTACGGTGTCACCTTTTGCAATTTCAACATTCAATTTTTCTGTATTGTCAGTTTCAGTTTTAGGCTGTCCGTTACACGAAGTGAGTGTTGCTAATATACTTAAAAATAGAAAAGTAGTCACTTTCATTTTTGTTTGGCTATCGTTTGTAATGTCGTTATAGAGTTGCCACTAAAATCTTAGCTGGGATTCATTGTCATTACCCTTTTCTCCCGAGCCGTGTAAAAAAATGACCATTGGATATTTCCGGAGCGTATCCCGGTCTGGAGAAAGCATGCGATAATTTAATGTGTCTCCTGTTCCGCTGATATACTTTTCACGACTGAAAAAAGGTGTTTGTGCGAAACCCATGTTTGCATACCCCAAGAGAAAAAATGTAAAGCAAAAGAGTGCTAACTTAAAATATTTCATTACTTCATTTTTGATTAGATACAATGTTGTTAATTAATAGCAGCCAACGTCAGTTTATAAAAAAACCCATCATTCAGCGCCGCCCTATAAATATACACACAATGTTAATGAGCACAAAGGCAGTATAGTTTTTTACTAAAAAGCTGCTGCAATTTATACTGAGTAATTACTGCCATACAACAGCGGCAAAAAGGCTAAGTACTATATGCCTGGAACTTTTAGTCAACGGGGTTTCACGGAAGTACTTTTATTTTTTGAAGTGTTAACAGTGAAACCCCCGCTGGGACAAAAAACTAATGTTGGTGGCAGGTTTTTTGCTTTATAGATTTCTTAGTTTTCTTAGTACTTTACCATTTTTATCAATTTCATAATAACCTGTTTTTCCGTCCCCGATGATAAGAACCTCTGCTTTGCCATTTATAAAACTCTCAGCACCTGCAAGTACAGCAGGAATAACCAAACTGCCTTTGCTATTTATATATCCGTACATTTCTTTTATTTTAACTACAGCAAGTCCTTCAGCAAAATCTTTTGCTTCGTCATACGTTGCTGGAATAACCAAAACCCCTTTCATATTTACGTAGCCACATTTATCATTTCTTTTTACCATAGCAAGTCCTTCTGAAAACCCGCCAACGTCCACATTTTTTTCACTAAATAATGTAATGTATCTCCCCGCAGTGTCAATATGAGCAAATACCTTTTTTGAGCTTTTATCTTTGATTGATACTATTGCAATACCACCTACAAATGGTGAAACGGAAATAAATTTTTGAGGCGTAATCAATTTGCCTTTCTTATTAAAAATTACACGATATTCTTTATTTTCAGTGCAATTATCTGCTACGATAGTTCCATCTCCATTTGGAAGAATACCACAATATTCTGGTGTTGGTATTATGAGAATTTTTCCTGTCTTATCTATCATTCCAGTTGCGACCCCTGTTTTGCTATTATGGGTTTCTAAATATGCCCATTCGCCACCGTCATACCAGATAATGTCAGAATAAATAGCTTGTAAAATAATTTTGCCACTGGATTGCTTAAGCCCATATAATGTTCGGTTTCCATTTTTAATAGAAAAATTAATTACACTGGTGTCTTTTGAAGATTCGGCTTTCTTATACATTTCAGGTTGAGCCTTTGAACTAAATGAGATCAATAAACACAAGATGATGGCTAACGATAGTTTCATACTTATTAATTTAGGTTTACAATATTATTTAATTATAAAATTGATAAATTTATCTGTTGTCAAAAATAATACACTCAAGTGAAATAAATAGCGGTCATTAAACTTGCCACCAACGTTCGAGGCTTGCCGCAGGGCTGGTATTTTATAACTGTCTGCCCGGCAACTGAAGCCATTGTTTTTCCAAACTGGCAATTTTTTGCAGCAATGCAGCTTCTGTTGGAGAAGAACCAACTTCATTTTTTTGTTTGCTTTTCGCCATCGGATTAAGATAATGTTTTTGTTGCAAATCGGTCGGCGCTAAATTATGTACGCCTGGTAAACCTGCACCCATTTACAAATTGTAGTGCGGCTAATACCATACTTGGCCTGTAGTTTTCGGTAGCCGCACCCGGTGTTTAAATACTCTTCAATAATCTGATTTTTGATATCCATTTTGGTTGTTTTGTAGTCAACCTATTTCAGGACGAGACAGCTTTTAGCTGAAGATTGTTGGTCAAGCCCCAATAGCATAAAACCACATGTTAGCGGTTCGTGCTATTGTTTGCAGGCATTGCTTCAATAACGTGTATTTCGTTTCCATCAGGGTCTTTAATCTCAATAGTTTTTGCACCGTAGGGCATTCTTTCAATAATCGGGTGCTTGTATTTACCTGATTTGTAATCGCTGCTCACTTCCATAAGCCTCTTCAGAAAAGCATCCATAGAATTTACCATAAAACCTAAGTGTACAAAACCTACATGTCCTGGTACTGAGGGTATTTCACTGATAACTTTAGTGGTGTCGTTGAGC
>JANNAM010000146.1:0-23101 GCA_031384415.1 Bacteroidota bacterium | reverse complement strand
AACAATGAATTCGCCAACTGCAGATGGAAGTGTGGTGATAGCACTGAATGCTGCCGCAACCGGTTTGGTTGGAGGAAATATTTCTGTATCCAGCACCGGGCAAAACAGGTTTACCACACAAGCCGCCGGTTCGCTGGTTTTTGCCAGCGGCTCAAACTTCAGTTGTAATATTACTCCATCCAGCGCTGCATATCCATTTGGCAGCAATACACAATCGGTAGAAAAAGGAACGGTATTTTTATCCGGCGCAAGCCTTATCTATCGGGGCGGCTTTAGCCCAATGGGCAACAGCTCTGCATTTTCTGCTGTTGATTTTAAACCCGGCAGCAATTGGTATCACAGGGCTACCAATGCAATTTCCGGTGCTGGTTCTTTCTTTAATACAAAAAGTTTTGGAAATATTTTTGTTGAGAATGCTGCAACGCTTGCCTGCGATGGCCCTGTTTACCGCATCGGTAATTTAACCATCAACAGCGGCTGCACATTTACCACACATACCAGCGGCCAAACTGCTGTGTTGGGTGATATGACGGTGAACGGAACTTATGCACCGCCAGCAGGAAGCACCAATGTTTTGGTGCTGGGCGGAAACTCATTGCAAACAATTTCGGGAAGCGGTACACTTACTGTAACAAATATTGTTGTGGCTGATAATTCAAATGTGCAGATTAATAAAGACATCCCGGTTCATACAGCCGCCAATGTTTATGGAAAATTAAATTTCAATAATGCACAGTTTACAGGTGCCGGAACATTTACATCAAGGGTAAATAACAATGCCGCTACTGTAAACGGAAACCTTACCACAGGTTCTTACCAGATAACAGGCATTACAGGAACCATCGGAACGGTAAATGGATTAACAATTACCGGCACCGGCATCCCTGCCAATACTTCTGTAGTAGGATTTTCAACTGGCAATGCAACAATCAATTTATCGCAACCAATTGCTGCAACCGGCACTGCAGTGGCACTTACGTTTATAAGTGACACTGCCATACTTGCCACGAGCCATGCAAACGGGCTTGACAGCCTTACAGGTTCAGTAACAGTTACAGGAACAAAAACATTTCAAAGCGGAACAAGCTATATCATCAATGGCCCTACAACAAAACCATTTGGCATTTCATCCGGTTCAACCAACACATTCATTACAGCAGCATTTATTGACATCAACGCTGCAGTAACAGTAAACAGGGGAATTACAATCAATGATCATCTTGCAATAAATGGAAAACTTACGCTTCGCCCTCTTGATACCGTACATATTAATACAGGAGGGATTATTACCGGTGTTTTTAGTTCATCTAATTATATTGCCACCATTGCTAATGGCGTAACAGGCGATCAAAGTATTGTTCAGTACGACGGGCTTGCAACTGTAGCTACCATTCCTGTGGGCACAGCAAATTATTATTTGCCTGCAACACTTACACCGGCTACTGCATCAACTTTTACGGTGGCAGTTTTCCAGGGCATTACTTCGCAGGGAACAGTAACAGGAACTGCATTAACACCTGCACAAAAACAATCTGTAGTTGATGCAGTATGGAACATCAACCGCCTGAGTGGTTCGGGCAGCAGCAGTTTACAATTAGGTTGGAACGCCGCATTAGAAGGTTCTACTTTCACCACTTTGCCCGGTACTGATATTGGTATCATCTTCAACACAGGTTCATCCTGGTCATTACCAACAGGCTCAGGAAATAACACTACTAATATTGTAACAGGAACTGTGAGCACATTTGGTTCTTTTGGAGTGGGCGCTGTTCCTCCTTCGCAGCCTTTTATTTTTAATGCCATTCCTGCAAAAGCTTATGGCAATGCCGACTTCAACGGCGGCGCCACAAGTTTGAATACAACACAGCCAATAGTATATACAAGCAGTAATCCTGCCGTTGCAACCATTGTTGCAGGCAATATCCACATCACAGGCGCAGGCACTTCAAACATCACTGCATCGCAGGCAAGCGATGGTTTTTATCCTGCAGCAAGCATAACAAGAACATTAACAGTAACCCAGGCACCACTAACAGTTAAAGCAGATGATAAAACAAAATTTGAAGGCCAGGTCAACCCAACACTGACAGTAACTTACACAGGTTTTGTTTTGGGCGAAACATCAACTGTGCTTACAACGCAACCAACTATTTCTACAACAGCTACCATTGCATCATTACCCGGAACTTACCCAATAACTGTTACAGGAACTGCGGCTGCCAATTACAGCATCACTCATGTGAATGGCATTCTTACTGTGCAGGCAAAACAAAATCAAACCATCACATTTAATGTGTTGCCGGCAAAAACTTATGGCAATGCAGATTTTCCGCATGGCGCTATCAGCACTAATAATACAATACCAATTACATTCACCAGCAGCAATCCATTGGTGGCAACAGTCGTTGGAAATAATATTCATATTGTTGGCGCCGGCACAACCGATATTACAGCATCGCAAGCCGGCAATGTTGGTTATTTTGCTGCCGCAGATGTAACAAGAACTTTAACGGTTAATAAAGCCGCTCTTGCAATTAAAGTAAGAGATACGGTGAAGAATTTTGGAACACCCAATCCGCCATTCACTGTAACATACACCAGTTTTGTGTTGGGCGAAACAGCAGCAAATCTTACAACCCAGGTAAATGTTGCTACCATAGCAACCACTAATTCTGCTCCCGGTTATTATACGCTCACCCCTGAAGCTGCTACTTCATCTAATTATGCCATCACATTCGCCGCAGGAAGATTAACCATTCTGCCACCCGGCGATACAAGCCGGGCTTATATCAATGCTTACATGAGTAATTCAACAACGCTTACTGTGAGGTTATATTCACCTTCGGTGGCACTGGCAGATATTGTTTTATACAATATTGACGGCCAGCCCATGCGTAAGAAAAATGTATTAATGCCTGCAGGATTTATAAATGCAAATATTGACGTTGCGACATTGCCATCAGGAATTTACAGTGTAAGAGTAATCGGAACAGGAGTAAACCTGCAGAGAAAAACTGCAATCATTAAATAAGTAGCAATATGAAAAAAATAAAATCGCTTCTTGTACTACTTATGCTGCTGTGTGTTATTTCAGTTGCTGCACAGCAACCTGCTGTATTTTCAATTGATGCTGCCGCATTAGAAAAAAACAGGAGCAGGATAAAAGCAAATGATGCCTTAATTATCCCAGCCTATAAGCAATTAATTAAAGATGCAGACAAGGCTTTAGAATTTGGCCCGGTGAGTGTAATGGAAAAAAAGAACAATCCGCCAAGCGGCGATAAGCATGATTACATGAGCCTTGCCCCCTACTATTGGCCCGACCCAAAAAAAACCGACGGACTTCCTTACATACGCAAAGACGGCGAAACAAACCCCGAAGTGAAAGAGTACAAGGATAAAGAATACATGCCAAAGCTTTGTGAGATGGTGAACACGCTGGCGCTTGCATATTATTTTTCGGGAGAAAACAAATATGCAGCACATGCTGCAAAACTGCTGAGGGTTTGGTTTTTGGATAAAGAAACAAAAATGAACCCCAACCTGAATTATGCCCAGGCAATGAAAGGAACCAACACCGGACGAGGTGCCGGACTGATAGACTCCAGGCATTTTATTAAAGTGCCGGATGCAATAGGTTTATTAAATGGTTCAAAAAACTGGACTAAAACTGACCAGGATGGAATGAAACAATGGTTTGCCGATTTTTTAAACTGGATGCAGACAAGCAAAAACGGCATGGATGAAATGGATGCAAAAAACAACCATGGCGATTGGTACGATGCACAACGTTTGTCATTTGCATTATTTACAGGTAATACAGAATTGGCAAATAAGATTGTGCTGAATGCACAGGAGCGGCTGGAATTGCAAATGGATGAGAAAGCAATGTTTCCAAAGGAAATGGAAAGAACAACATCGCTGCACTACACCGTTTTTGCACTGGAAGCATTTTTTAAAATAGCAGACATGGCAGCAAAAACAGGGATTGACTTGTGGGCTTATGTTTCGCCAGCGGGCAAATCTTTACAAAAAGCATTTGATGCTTTGTATCCTTATCTGTCCAAAGAAAAAGAATGGAAGGGCCAGCAAATAAAAGCTTTTGATTTTGAAGAAGGTATTCCATTGATGCTGGCAGGTGCAAAAAAATTTGGATGCAAAACATGTATTACTTCAATAAAAAATATTGCTGCTGATAATGCAGCAGGTTTGCGGATAAAATTATTAACTGATATTGATTTTTAAATTTTATAAACAATTGTTATGAAAAAGATTCGTTGCTTGCTATTTGTGCCATTGCTGCTTTTATCTGTTATTGCAATTGCACAAAACAGGGTGATTACCGGAAAAGTCACCAATAATCAAACCGGCGAACCATTGCAAAGTGTAAACATACTTGCAGATAAAACCAAAGGGGGCTCGGCAACAAAAGCAGATGGTACTTACTCCATCTCGGTAAAGCCAGGTTCAACCATCCTGATATTTTCTTCGGTAGGATTTGCTACGCAAACAATAATCATTGGAGATAAAAAAATAATTGATGCGGCACTTGCTCCTGCATCAACAGCAATAGATGAAGTGGTAGTGATAGGATATGGCACACAAAAAAAATCAAATGTTACCGGTGCGGTTTCAAAATATCAAAATGATAAATTAGATGAAACGCCTTCATCCCGGCTTGACCAGGCTTTGCAGGGAAAAATTGCCGGTGTGCAGATACAGAATATTTCTTCCGAAGCAGGATCGGACCCCAAGATTCAGGTACGTGGGTTAACAAGTATTAACCAGTCGCAGGGTCCGCTGGTTGTTGTTGATGGCCACCCGGTTCCGGATGGTTTGGCATTTGTAAATATGGCCGACGTGCAGTCGGTAGAAGTTTTAAAAGATGCAGCATCTGCAGCAATTTATGGTTCAAGAGGTTCGGGTGGTGTAATTATGATAACAACAAAAAGCGGCAAAGCAAATAAAACACAGTTTATTTTTAAGATTTCCGGTGGTGTTAAAAGAGCTTATGAACTTTACCCGATGATGACTACTACTGAATATACCAACATGCTTTTTTATGAAGCTGCTTTAAAACTTAAAGACCCCAGCATAACACCGCCTACTCTAACGCAAATTGCATCCACTGCCGAAAGAGGCGCTTATATTATTGAACAACAAATGAGGGGAGGCCAGGGAACCGACTGGCAGTCGGAGGCAATAAGAAGTGCAAATACAAAAAATATCCAGCTAAGTGTTTCGGGTGGTAACAGCGGAGTAAAATATTATATCGCAGGCGGCTATCAAAACGACCAGGGTATGATGTGCCACAATGAATATGAAAGGTATAATGTAAGGGCTAAGATAGATGCACAATTAACCAAAAAAGTAAAGTTTACATTTAATGTTAACCCTTCTTATATTAAAAGAGAAAGGCCTTCAGTAAACTATATTGATTTTGTAAGATTCCAGTCGTACCTGCCTGTTTATCTTGATGAAACAATGGCCGCTTTTGTAAGGCAGGATCCACAATGGGCCGATGTTAAAGCAGGAGATTTTGCACAGGCCCGGTATTTTAATGCAAGAACCTACGGCGGCCCTATGCCTGATGGAAGTATTTGGGCAACTACTACCAACGTAACCCCATTTGCAACTGCCAATAACCAGCCCAAATCCATTATGGAAGCCAGAACCATCAAATCAAATGATTACAGGGTTACTGCTTCTGGCGATTTAACAGTAAATATTTTTACAGGCCTCGATTTTAAATCAATAGCAAGTGTATATATCAGCTATTCAAAAGCATTGGATTTTGCAAAAAGAAATTCTGCGGCAGCAGGAACAGTAAACAGGGGACAATACAATGACCGTTTATATACTGATTTACTTAGTGAGAATACATTAACCTACAACAAACGGATTAATGAACATGCAATAACTGTGCTGGCAGGTTTTACAGCACAAAAAATAGCCACTAAAAATGAGCAGGCTGTTGGCCTTGATTATCCAAGTGATAACATCACTACATTAAACAATGCACTTACCATTGAACAGGGGGCTAACAGTACTTTCACAGATGTTTATAAAGAAGGATTGATTTCGTATTTAGGGCGTGTTAATTATTCTTTTAAAGATAAATACCTGCTTTCGGCAAGCATAAGAGCTGATGGCAGTTCCCGTTTCGCTCCGGGCCATAAATGGGGTTCGTTTCCATCGGTATCAGCTGGCTGGATAACAAGCAGAGAAAAATTTCTGGAAAATATAAAATGGCTGAGCAATCTTAAACTAAGAGGAAGTTATGGATTAACAGGAAATAACAAAACGCCGCAAAATGCATGGAACGATCTTTTGTATGCTGCTAATTATCCAACAGGTGCTGGCAATGGCGCATCCAGCCCCGGTTACGTTCCTTCAAGAACTATTTTAGCAAATAAGGATATTACCTGGGAGCGTACAAATCAGTTTAACGGGGGTTTGGATATTTCACTTTTTAACAACGCCGTTTCGCTTGCGCTGGATATTTATCAAACCAAAACCGAGAAACTTTTGCTGCAACAGAACATACTGGCATTTACTGGTGCCACATCTACTGTTGCCAACATTGGAAGCATGAAAAATAATGGGATTGAACTGGAACTTACTACCACTAATTTCAGGAGAAAGGATTTCAAGTGGAGCACCACAGCAAATTTTGCACATACCAAAAACACGATAACAGAATTGGGAGGCGAAAAATATTTGCTTAACCAGGGCGAACGTACAGAATTGTATATGAACAGGGTTGGCGGTCCGCTGATTCAGTTTTTTGGTTACAAAACAGATGGCGTATGGCTTTCGCAGGCTGATATAACAGCAGCACAAACAGCAGGTTTAACAAGCGCCCTGCCCGGTGTATTTGTACCGGGTGGTTTAAAATTAGTTGATGTGGATGGCAATAAAATAATTGATGCAAACGACCGTATGGTTACAGGCAATCCATATCCTGATTTTACCTGGGGAATTACCAATAATTTTAAATATAAAAATTTCGATCTCAGCTTTATGTTCCAAGGTACACAAGGTGGCCAGTTAATCAACGGCGACCCCAATTACAATGAAACAAAAAGGTATAATAAAAATTACAACCAAAACAGGTGGCTTAGCCCGATGTTTCCAGGCGATGGTAAAACACCTTACTCAACAGTTGGCTTTAACTGGATGCTGACTGATTATGTTGTTGAGGATGCATCTTTCTATTCACTTCGTGAAATACTGGTGGGATATACTCTACCTGATAAGTTTACCAAAAAAGCAAAGCTAAGTTCTTTGCGAATTTATTTCTCTGCTCAAAATCTTTTTTTCCATTCGGCAGCAGGTTACAGGGGCATCAGTGCCGAGGGAAGGTTTACAAGCGGACCTTATGTAACGCCACTTATTGATGGATACCAGCGGGGAAGTTTCCCTATGGCTAAAACTTATTTGTTTGGTATTGATTTAAATTTTTAACCCAATAATTTTTTTATTATGAAATACATACAATTTACAATCATCGTTTTTTGCCTGGCGCTAAGCTCCTGCAAAAAAATTATTGACCTGTATCCGGAGTCAAACTTAAGTACAGATAATTATTACACTAACTATGCCGAAGTGCAGGCAGGTGTAACAGGCTGCTACAATGGTATGCACAATGCTCAATTCAGGGAATGGCAACTGACAGAATTAAGATCAGATAATTCTTTGCAGGGAGTTACCGGAAGTACAAATACTTTCAACAGAGATTTGAGCGACCTCGATATGTTTATACCTTCTACTTCTCATGCAGGGCTTTACAGTTTCTGGCTCGACAGTTATAATAATATCCGTAACTGCAATGTAGTGCTGTCAAAACTGGGGGTAACTTATGATGCTGCAACAGGCACTACCAGTTTAGAAAATATTACTTTACCCATTTCCGATGCAGACCGGAAGCAATTTGCAGGTGAAGCAATGTTCATTCGTGCCCATCATTATTTTAACCTTGTTCGGTTATATGGCGGTGTTTTTTTAATACACAAACCAGTTTCTGCTACCGAAGCTAAAAGCATCAACAGGTCTTCTGTTGCGGATATTTATAAACTTATAGAAAACGACCTTAAATCAGCCGCTGTTTATTTGAGCAGTTTAAAATTTTCGCAAATTGCTGCTGCCAATATTGCTAAAGCCAATGCATGGGCGGCCAAATCATTACTTGGCAAAGTATATCTTACACAAAACAAAAAAGCCGAAGCCATCACACAATTGCAGGATGTTATTACCAATAGTGGATATGCTTTACAGCCTACTTATGCTGCTGTATTTTCTACTGCCAATGAAATGAATTCGGAGGTAATTTTTACAAATCGGTATAAAGCAGGAGGCCTGGGCCTGGGTTCAAGTTTTGGAAATGATTTTGGTCCGTTGGGAAGTGGTTCAACTGTAATCAATGGTTCGGGACAGGGCTGGAATACACCATCAACTGAACTGGATACATTGCTGGTTGCAACCGATGCAAGGCGTGCAGTTTGCATTGCCACTTATGGCAGCGGATCTACAGCAGTGCTTTATGTAAAAAAATTCTTAACCCCTGTAACTATTGTAAACGATGGTGAGAGTGACTGGCCTATAATCCGCTATGCAGATGTTTTATTAATGATGGCAGAAGCACAGGGATTCACCCCTGCAAGCATAGCTTTAATAAACCAGATTAGAACAAGATCGGGTTTAGCAATATTAGCGGCTTCAGTTAATACCATTGCATTGTTTGAAAAAGCGTTGGCAGATGAACGCAGGCTGGAATTTGCATTTGAGAACCAGCGATGGTACGACTTGGTTCGCTACAATACAACCATGACAACCATTACTGCCGAGCAATCGATAAAAAATTATTTTGCTCACCTTTATTTTATTCACTACAGCCGTTATTTAGCACCAACGCCTACGCTGGCCGAACTGCAGAGCAACGTAACGGCAAATCATTTGTTATTGCCCATACCGCAACATGAAATTGATACAAATACGCAATTGGTTATTCCGCAAAACCCGGGATACTAAAAAGTGACGATTAAATAAAACAAATTATGAAAAGATTATTTGCTGTTTTGGTTTTGATGTTTTCTGCAAATGCTTTTGCTCAAACCACAGAAAATGTCGACAGTACTTACAAACCGGTTGAATATCCAGATGGTTTTTCGGCTCAGTTGAATGTTGTTTACACAAAAGTGAAAGAATGGGAAGGCAAGATGGATATTTATCTTCCGCCAAAAACAAATAAACCCACTCCGGTGGTTATTAATATACACGGCGGTGGATGGAATCATGGCGTAAAAGAATCTCAAACCAGTTTCAATACATTTTTTAAAATGGGCTATGCCGTTGCAAACATTGAATACCGCCTTACAGGCCAGGCAACTGCGCCTGCTGCGGTGGAAGATACCAGGTGTGCTTTAATTTATGTTATTAAAAATTCAAAGGAGCTTAATATTAATATTGATAAAATTGTAATCATGGGCGGCAGTGCTGGTGGTCACCTTGCATTGATGGGTGGATTGCTTGGCAATGACAATCGCTTTGATGGTAACTGCCCTGCTGTTGAAAATATAAAAGTGGCAGCAATTATAGATAAATATGGCATTGCAGATGTTTGGGATTGGGGATATGGGCCAAACATAAACAGCAAGTCTGCAAAAAACTGGCTGGGCGATAAAGCCAAAGATGAAGCATTTGCAAAATCAGTTTCGCCCATTACTTATGTAACTAAAAAGAGTCCTCCTACTTTCATTGTACATGGCGATGCCGACCCAACAGTACCTTATCAGCAATCTGTTGCCCTGGACCAAAAATTTGTGGATGCCGGTGTAAAAACACAATTCATAACTGTAGAAGGAGGATTGCATGGAAAGTTTACCAAAGAAAAAAATTCGGAAGTGAATAAAGCAATTGCCGGCTTTTTAAAAGAACTGGGGCTTACAGCAAATGAAAATTGAAATTTATTTTTTAATGAATTACCCTGGGAATTTTTTGTTCAAGCAGCATTAAGTCTGCCAGCACAATTGCCGTAACTGCTTCCAGCACAACCGGCACCCTTAATGCAATACAGAGGTCATGTCTTCCTTTAACAGAAAAATTTTCAACAGAATTTGTTTCCCAGTTCAAAGACAGCTGTTCTTTGGGTGTAGATGATGTTGGCTTGACTGCAATACGAAAAACAAGTTCATTACCATTAGTAATGCCGCCAACAATGCCGCCGGCATGATTGGTTTTTGTTTTGCCCGATTCGTCCAAAATTGCATCGTTGTGTTTACTGCCAAACATTTTTGCCGCTGACATACCTGTACCAAATTCAATACCCCTGACAGCAGGAATAGCAAAAACTGCATGGCTTATCAATGACTCGGCAGAATCAAAAAATGGTTCGCCCAGGCCAACTGGCAATCCATTTACCCTGCATTCAATAATGCCGCCAATGGTATCTTTTGCATCAATGGCTTTTTGCAAGCCTTTATCTAAATCAGTTTCTCCGCCTATTTCAAGAATGCTTGCTGCTACTTTTATTTGCTGCAAAAGTTTCTTTGCAATTACTGCCGCACCCACCAAACAAACTGTAAGCCTTCCGCTGAAGTGGCCGCTTCCACGGTAATCTTCATTGCCTCCAAATTTTTTATGAGCAACAAAATCTGCATGTCCCGGCCTTGGTATATCTCTTTGCTTTTCGTAATCGCTGCTTCTCGTATTAGTATTGTCGAAAAAAATAGTGATTGGTGCGCCGGTTGTTTTGCCATTAAACAAACCGGTTTTTATTTGAGGAATATCATCTTCCTTTCTTGGTGTGGTTCCTTTGCTGCCGCCCTTCCTTCTTTCAATATCAGTTGTAAAATCATCAACGCTTAATGCCAAACCTGCAGGGCAGCCGTCAATAGTTACACCCACACACTCGCCATGCGATTCGCCAAAGATTGTGACTTTAAAAATTCTTCCGAAATTATTCACTGCTTAATTGTTTAAAAGTAAAGATACATTAGCTCCCAGCATTTTCAAATGCTCATAAAAATCCGGATACGATTTATTGATTGCTTCAGCATCCTGAGTGACAGTTTCTCCCTCTGCCCTCAATCCGGCAACTGTACATGCCATTGCAATCCGATGGTCGTGGTGAGAATGAACTAAAGCACCTTTCACTTTCCCCGTTCCTTTTATTATCATTAAATCATCCTGCAATGCTATCTCCACTCCCATCTTTGCAAACTCTTCCTGCAAAGTAATTGCCCTGTTGCTTTCCTTATGTGCAAGGCGGCTTACCCCTTCAATAACAGAAGTTCCAATGCAGTAAGCTGCCAGCGCAACCAAGGGCGGAAACAAATCAGGGCAATCGGTTGCATTAAAATGAAACGCTTTACCCCTATCCCCTAAAGGGGGACAAACAGTAATTTGTTTTTCTTCAACAGATAATTTTGCTTCTGTCATCATCAATGCCTGCAATACTGCTTTATCTGCCTGTGTCGAAAATGTATCCAATCCTTTTACGGTAATTTCTCCTGCAACAGCACCGGCTACCAATAAAAAAGCTGCTCCGCTCCAGTCTCCTTCTACAGTGTAGGTTTGTGGTTTGCGGTTTGTGGTTTGTGGTTTCACTATAAATTTTTCATAGCTATCATTTTCAATTTCATATCCAAACTGTTTCATCACCTGCAAGGTCAGATCAATGTATGGTTTGCTTTTTAAATTGGTTACCGAAATTGTTACAGGTTCGGTTGCTGCTTTGCCATAAGCAAATAAAAGCCCGGTTAAAAACTGTGAACTCAATGAACCGTCAATGATAATATTTTTTGGAACAAGCGGCCCCTTAATTTTTATAGGAAGCTTCCCATTATCAGACTGAATTGAAATTCCTAGCTGCGGAAATATTTCGTCGAAGAAATTCATTGGGCGGCTGAGTAAACTTCCAGAACCGTTAATAGTAATTTCGTCTGCAGACAATGCAGCAATGGGTGCAAACATTCTTATACCCAAACCGCTTTCGCCACAGTTGATTTCCCCGGAAGCTCTTACCATGCCATCATTTTTAATTTTTAATTCTTCGCTTTTAATTGCTACAGAAGCTCCCAGGTTTTTAATCACTTCCAGCGCTGCCAAATCATCGTTGCTTTTTCCCGGATTAATGATGGTCGTTTCTCCGTCATGCAACAAAGCAGCCGCACAAGCCCTTTGCATACTGCTTTTGGATGCAGGCGCCTGAATGATACCAGAGATGAGTGATGGAGTTATTACAGCCTGCACTTTATAAACTTTGATTAATTAATTCTTCCAACCGGCTAATGGCAATTGGTTTAACAACCGCTTCGCCGATTTTATTCAGCAATATAAAATTGATTTCATCCTTCACCCGCTTTTTATCCATCCGCAAAATCTCCAGCACTTTTTGTTTATCAATATCCAGCTTTATTGGTAATGAATACTTTTCCAATAGTTTCACCAGCCTTTCTTTTTCTGCAACCGGTAAATTATTTATTGAAACCGAAATGCCTGCAGCCATAATCATTCCAATACCTACTGCATGGCCATGTAAAAGTTTGTATAAATTTTCTATAGCATGCCCCAATGTATGACCAAAGTTCAGCAGCTTTCTTTCGCCGGTTTCAAACTCATCTTTTACAACTACCGCAGTTTTAATAGCCACATTTTTTTCTATCAGCGATGCCAGTAAAGTTTTATCAGTTTGAAAAGATGTAAGTGAATTATTCTCCAGCAATTCAAACAAACCAGCATCTTTTATAGCCGCATGCTTAATTATTTCAGCAAAACCATTTATCCATTGCTCATCGGGCAATGTTTCCAGCAAATCATAATCAAACAATAAAAACTCCGGCTGTTTAATAAGGCCAACAATATTTTTATACAGCCCAACATCCACCCCGTTTTTCCCGCCAATAGCAGCATCCACCATTGCCAGCAATGTTGTTGGCACAAAACCAAACTTCAATCCCCTCATATAAATACTTGCAGCATAACCGGCAATATCAGTAACAACACCACCACCAGCACCTACAATAAAAGTTTTCCTGTCTGCCTGCAATGCTATTAACTGCTCAATAATATAATCAACTGTTTTTTGTTGCTTATGCTCCTCTCCGGCTTTAATGATAATTGTCTTGCGGTTTTCAAATTTTTGGGCATGAAGGTTATAAATATTTTCATCGGTAATGAAAATCGAATTTTCCTTTTCAATTAATTCATCCAAATACAAAAACGATGCACCAAAATAATATGATACTTTTTTCTCCGAAAATTGATAATCAAGTTTGTTCATAAAATCTGTGTTAATCAGTCCTATCTGTCTTATCAGTGTTCTATCCTAACTGTTCATAATTTTATTCTGATGATTAATACTTTCCAAATGCACCGCATCAAAATACTTGGTAATAAATTCTTTGCTCAATCCAAGCATTTCGCCTTTCTTAAATGCCCGTTCCAGTATATCATTCCACCTGTTGGTTTGCAGGATAGTAATATTGTTGTTTCTTTTATATTCTCCAATTTTATCAGCCACCTGCATCCGGCGGCCAAGCAATGTCAGCAGTTCATCATCTACCTGGTTAATCTGCTCCCGTAAACTTGCCAGTGCAGTTACAAATTCTTTTTCTGTAGTGTTCTCATGTCTCCAAACCAATGCATCCAGTATTTCGGCCAGTCGCTCCGGTGTTATCTGTTGCTTTGCATCACTCCATGCTTTATCAGGATCAATATGGCTTTCAATCATCAGGCCGCCAAAATCAAGATCAATACTTTTTTGAGCAACCGACTGCAGCAAAGTTCTGTTGCCGCAAATATGCGACGGGTCGCAAATAAGCAACATATCCGGAAAACGCCTTTTCATTTCAATAGGCAAATGCCACATTGGTGCATTGCGAAATTCTGTATTGCCATAAGAAGAAAATCCACGGTGAATCATTCCAATTTGTTTCACACCAACTTTTTGCATCCTTTCAATTGCACCACTCCACAATTCCAAATCAGGATTGATTGGATTTTTTATCAGCACCGGAATATCAACGCCACGTAAAGCATCGGCCACTTCCTGCACACTAAACGGATTTACTGTAGTTCTTGCACCAATCCAAAGTATGTCCACATCAAACTGCAACGCATCCTGCACATGTTTGGCAGTTGCCACTTCCACCGTTGTAAGCAAACCGGTATTTTTCTTTGCCTGCAGCAGCCAGGGCAAACCCTTTGTACCAATGCCTTCAAACAAGCCTGGCTTTGTTCTTGGCTTCCAAATACCGGCCCTCAGTATATCAACTTTGCCGGTTTTAGCAAGCCTGTCAGCGGTTTCCAGCATCTGCTCTTCGGTTTCAGCGCTGCAAGGGCCGCTAATTATCAGCGGTCGTTTGTTCCACTTTTCGTTCAGTAACTCTTTCATTGATTGTATTTCTGTTTGCATTGTAAAATTAGTTTTATGTTACCAGCTTTTGTAATTCTATTTAGCATTCTTGCGTCGCACTCTTGTACTTATTTTTCTTTATTCAACTTTCATCGCAGCGTAATTCTTCACACTAAGTAGCTAAGAAAAAATACAAAAGTAGCTAAGGAAACTTAGCGGCTTTGCGTTTACTTTGCTCCTTTGCGTGAAAACTTTACCAACCATTCTTCAAAACTCATTTCAAATTTTATTTCTCCTTTTCCATGCATACCAACTTCTTTCCATCCCTGCAGCCTGTAAAATTTTTCTGCCCTGCTGTCGGGTGCTGTGCCCAGCCAAACCGTTTCTGTTGTTTTTCTGAAATACCATTCAAGCATCAGCCTGTGTAATTCTTTTCCAATTCCTTTTGCTTCGTAATCGGGATGCACAAATAAGGCCCAGATATTATTGTCTTTTAAATCTGCAATAGAAAAACCCACTACTGTTCCATCTATCTCACAAACCCATCCCTTCCCCCTGTTGGTAATAAAATCTTCCACATCACTATCCGGCACCAATGCCGGGTCAGACAATACATTTTCGTTAACAGCATTTCTTACAACCTGTATTTGTTTTATATCGCTTACCAATGCTTCTCTGTAAATCATTTTATTTTTTTGCCGGGTGAGCTGTCTATTACAAATTTTACATTTTTATTTTTGCCGGGTGAGCCGCCCTTAAGGGGCGACCCACCCTCGTTTATTTAATAATCCGTTTTATTTTATTCGCATTCTCAATCAGTTCCGTCAAATATTCAAAATTCTCTTTCTCCAGACAACTCTTAAACTTTCGTAATTGAGAGATGTGTTCATTTAAAACATCCAGTACATTTTCTTTGTTCTGCATAAAAATAGGCGCCCACATTGCAGGATTACTTTTTGCCAGCCTTACTGTACTTTCAAAACCAGCGCTTGCCATTTCAAAAATAGCATTGTCTTCCCTTTCTTTCTCCAGCACCGTATTTGCCAATGCAAAAGAAGTTATGTGAGAAATATGGCTTACATACGCAGCATGCAGGTCATGATCGGCAGCAGTCATGTACAATAAATGCATACCTATTTGCTTATAAATATTTTCTGCCAAAGCAACTGCATCATCATCACTTTCTTCCCTGTTACAAATAACAACAGCCTTGTTTTCAAAAGCGCCTTTTACAGCAGCATCCGGGCCGCTGTATTCTGTTCCCCACATCGGATGAGTGGCAACAAATCGTTTCCTGTTTTTGCTCTTCGCCGCAACATTGCAAATAGAAAGCTTAGTAGAGCCTGCATCAATTATCACCTGGTTATCTGTAATTGCAAGAATTTTTTCCAGCAAAATTTCCGCAGCATTTACCGGCACCGATAAAATAATCAAATCCGATTTTGCAATAGCTTCTTCCAGTTCATTAATTTCATCTACCAATTGTAATTCCAATGCTTTTTGCTGATGCAATGGATTTACATCTACACCAATTATCTTTTTGGCAATCCCTTTTTCCTTTAACGCCAGTGCCATCGAACCGCCAATTAAACCAATACCAATTATAGAGATGTTCATAGTGATTGTTTTATCCGGTTTATTGATTCGGCTATTTTCTCTTCTGTTGCACACAAACTAACCCTTACATAATGATTACCATTGCTGCCAAAAATTCCTCCGGGAGTAATAAATACATTTGAGTCATGCAAAATTTTATCACTCAACTCATAGCTGTCTTTATATTCATCAGAAATTGAAGCCCACACAAACATGCCTGCCTGGTTTTCATCAAAGACACAATTTAACAGCCGCAATAATTCAAACACTTTTTGTCTTCTTGCCTTGTAAACTTTATTTACTTCCTCATGCCAGTCGCTGCCAAGCTCCAATGCTTTTGCTACTGCCAGTTGCACTGGTAAAAACATTCCGCTGTCCATATTGCTTTTAAAACGCAGCAC
This sequence comes from Bacteroidota bacterium, assembly GCA_031384415.1. GTDB lineage: Bacteria > Bacteroidota > Bacteroidia > Chitinophagales > Chitinophagaceae > Ferruginibacter. Next base: position 6,748 of record JANNAM010000146.1, on the reverse strand, counting down.
TTCATCAATTCTTTCTTTTGCACCGCAGAGCATACCAATCCTCCATCCTGCCATATTATGCGATTTGCTTAATGAATTCAGTTCAACCACCACCTCCTTTGCACCATCAATACTTAATAAACTCATTGGCTTCTTATTTAAAATAAAACTGTAAGGATTATCATGAACAAGGAGTATAGAATGTTTCTTTGCAAACGAAATTAATTTGCCAAACATTTCTTTTGTTGGTAATTGCCCGGTTGGCATCTGCGGATAATTGACGAACATGATGCCTCCCACAAAGGAGGGGCTTTTAAAATCTCTGACAATTTGTTCTAACTCATCGAAATCGGGGAACCAATTATTTTCTTTGGTTAAATTATAATCAACACATTTTGCACCGGCAATTGTTGCAGCGCTCCTGTAAGTTGGATAGCCTGGATTTGGAATTAATACCAAATCACCTTCATTCAAATACGTCATGCAAATGTGCATGATACCTTCTTTGCTGCCAATAAGCGGTAAAATTTCTGTATCGGCATTCAACTCAACATTGTACCATTTTTTATACCAGCCCGAAATTGCATTTCTTAATACAGGCGAACCTTTGTAAGACTGATATGCATGAACAGTTGGTTTTGCACTTTCTTCCTGCAACACTTTTATCACATCCGGATGCGGCGGCATATCAGGACTGCCAATTCCAAGATTAATAACATTCTTTCCTTCCTTGTTCATAGCATCAATCTCTCTCAGCTTCTGAGAAAAATAATATTCGCCAACTCCCTCTAATCTTTTTGCTGTGTGCATTTCTATTTTATTATTTTACGAATTACACTCATTGGTTTTAATTCGTGTAACTAGTTTTAATCAGTGCCCTTGCCGTTTTTATAAATTCCATAAACAGTCAGTCCGCCGGTAAGTGGTTTTATTTTTTCCATCACTTTATAAAACTGTGCTGGTTTATCAAATTCCAGATCGGCATGAAACGAATAACTGAAATTACTCCCCGGTATTGGCATACTCTGCAACTTGCTTAAATTCATTCCACCCTCGGCAATTTTGCCCAGCACTTTTGCAAGGCTTCCCCTTGTGTGATTGGTGAAAAAATTAATAGAAGCTTTGTTTGCATCTGTAACGGCTTCAGCAATAGCTGATCTTTGCAACACCAAAAACCTTGTGTAATTATTTTTTTGTGTATGAATATTGGGGGCAATAATTTTAAGCCCATATAATTCTGCCGCAAGTTTGCCAGCCACCGCGGCAATGTGCTTGCTTTTATGCTGCTGAAGATGTTTTGCACTCAGGGCCGTATCTTCTGTTTCTATCAGTTTCCAGTTGTGCTTATCCAGATAATCCATACACTGCAGCAAAGCCATCGGGTGCGAATGTATTTCACGGATGTCGTCCAGCTTTACACCAGGGTTAGCCAGCAATTGTTGTTTTACCTGCAAATAAACTTCGCCAACAATTTTTAAATTATTTTTTTGCAATAAGGTATAGTTTGCCAAAATACTTCCGGCAATAGAATTCTCAATAGCCATCACAGCGCCATCAGCATCTTTTTTAGCAGCAGCAATTCTTACTACTTCTCTGAAAGTGCTGCAGCAGATAACTTTTACATCTTTACCAAAAAAATTACGGGCTGCTTCCTGGTGAAAGCTGCCTTCAAAACCCTGTATAGAAATTCTCTTTGTCATTTTTGTAAATAAAAAATCCCGGCCATTTAGCCGGGATTCTTTTATGTTAATCTGTTTTAAGTTCAGTTGTTAACAAAAGCTTCCCGGCCTGCTATTAAAATAGTAGTAAAAATAAAATCCGGTAGTTGTGCTTTTGTGTGTCATCTGAAACAAAAATAGAGAAGTACGGTTGAAAAAACAAAAAAGGTTTTAAAGCAAAGAACAAAGCGGCATAATACAAAAAAATGTCCCCCCTAAGAATAGGGGGGACTTCAACGATTGCTTGCCATATGAAAAAATCTTTATAATGGACCCGGCCTTAAATGCATGCAACCAGTTTGCCGGATTAAATTTTCTTGAATTACTTCTTAATTGCAGGAGAATCTACTTTTGGAGCTTCTACTTTCGGAGAATCTACTTTTGGAGCTTCTACTTTTGGAGAATCTACTTTTGGAGAATCCATCTTTGGTTGCTCAGAAGAGCTGGCGCTATCACAGGCTACAAATGAAGCTGCAACAACAAGTGCTAAAAATACTTTTTTCATTTTTTTGAGTTTTAATTTGATTTAATTGTTAATACCGCAGCTTGAAAAAGGTAACCCAACTTTTTTTAAAAAGTTTTTTTTCGTTGCTTTGGGTTACAAATTGGACATAAACGTATTAATAAAGAGCTTAAGTGAGTACAACAGACAACGAAAAAATCCTGCTTGAAGGGCTGGCGAAGAACGACAGACAGGCGATTGAAGCTATTTACCGTGATAATTACAGCATGGTTCAGGCTTTTATCCTTAATAACAGTGGAAGCAGCGATGATGCCCGGGATATTTTTCAGGAAGCAATGATTGTACTTTTTGAAAAGGCGGGTTCGGGCACTTTTGAACTGAATTGCCAGCTTAAAACTTACATCTACTCTGTTTGCCGAAGGCTTTGGCTAAAAAGGCTTAACCAGATGCAGCGTTTTACATCACAGGTGGAGACTTTAGAAGAAACAATACCGGTAGAAGAGGAAATGGAGGCGCATGAAAAGCACAACGCCGATTTTACAATGATGGAAAATGCCATGAGTAAAATTGGGGAGCCTTGTAAAAGTTTATTGGAATCATATTATATACAGAAAAAACACATGCAGGAAATAGCAAAGGACTTTGGATACACAAATGCTGATAACGCAAAGACCCAGAAGTACAAATGCCTGATGCGGTTGAAAAAGCTGTTTTTTGCACAATATAAAAATGGAGGAAATTAAGATGGATGACATGTTACTTTTAGACGCTACAGAACGTTATATCAGGGGAGAAATGACCGTCCAGGAGAAAACTTTTTTTGAAGACCTCAGAAAAACTAATCCTGAACTTGACCAGTTGGTGGTAGAGCACACTTTCTTTTTTAATGAGCTGAACAAATACGGCGATACCAAAAACTTCAAACATTCATTGTACGAAGTGGAAACAAAATTGGCAGAGGAAGGTTTAATCAATAAATCGCAGTTGAGGGGCAAAGCTAAAGTTGTTTATATGTGGAAGAAATACAAACGCATTGCAGCGGTAGCAGCATGCATTGCAGGTATTGTTTCAATTATAACCGTTGGTGCAGCTTCTGTTTACAACAATAACAAATCAAACGAAGATTTAATTAAATTAAGCCAGGATATTCAAATACTGAAAACCGGTCAGTTAAATACAAACAAGGAGCTGAAGGAAGTAAAGCAAATAATTAAAGTTGACCCTAAAGCAACCTTCAAATCGGGTGGTACAGGTTTTTTAATTGACGCAAAAGGCTATTTCATTACCAATGCCCACGTGTTAAAAGGAAAAACAATTGTTGCTACCAATTCAAAAGGCGAACAATTTCTGGCTAAAGTTTGCATGAAAGATGATAACAGGGATATTGCAGTGCTGAAAATTGAAGACAAAGATTTTAAACCATTTGCATCATTACCTTACAGCATCAATAAATCTGTAAAGCTTGCCGAACCAATTTACACCATGGGCTATCCCAAAGATGAAATTGTGTATGGCGAAGGTTACCTCAGCAGCTTAACAGGCTACAAAAGCGATACACTTACTTACCAGATTGCTATTGCTGCCGACCATGGCAACAGCGGTGGCCCGGTGCTTAATAAAAACGGAGATGTAATTGGTATTTTAACTGATAAAACTGAAGGCGGTACTGTGTTTGCTGTAAAGTCGCTTTATATTTTTAATGCGGTTGATTATCTTAAAAAGATGCCTGAATATTCCAATATCAGGTTAAATACAACAAATACAATAAAGAAACTTATTCGTGAAGACCAGGCTGCAAAAGTAAATGACTGTGTGTTTCTCATCAAGAGCTACGATTAATACAAACGGAAACATCATAAACAAAAGCGGCCCCGATACCCGGAGCCGTTTTTTTTATTATATCTCTAATTTGTTTCTGCCGAAAAATGAGTACGCTTACAATATTACAATTATTCTTTTGGTTAGGCGACAATTTTGTCGAAATTTCCCGAAGTAACGGCGAAGTTCACCTTATTAATTTATATTCACCATTCCAAGATAAAGGGCGTAGTATTTTATCAGTTGTATCGTCAACTAAAAGATTTACTTGAACAATATTTTTACCAAGAATTATATATCCTTTAAAATAGAATTCACCTTCGTTTATAGGAATATCTTTGCCATCAACTCTTCCTTCAGCAGCGCTAGGAAGAGGAATTACTGAGCTATCTTCATATGTGCCTGCCTGGTGCATGAATATTCTTTTTCCTTTTAATTTTAAGAAGTTTGTATCGTGGTTGGATACTAAATAAGCGTCTTTATAATTTTTTGCTTCCGTAGTATCTGTTCTAGAAGTGCAGTTAAATTCAAGAACAACCAAAAATGCTAAGGCGGCTTTTAGTTTGTAAATCATAGTTTTATTTATTAATCCGTAATATGGTCAGCTTTTATACCATTAAATAAATTTTCGCTTGGTAGAGGTGTATTAAGTTTTTCGAACCATTCAATCGCAAGATTTGTAATTTTTTGAAGATTGCTATTTATACCTGGGAAAAAACTTTCGGATAAATTATGTCTAAACTTTTCCCACTCTGTTTCTTTTCCCGTCCAAAGTTGAAAACCATTATGAGCTGGCGAAGTAGCATCCTGTAGTGTATGCAATGCTAATCCAAAAAGTGCGTAGGCTTCCTCTACCTTTCCTTCCGCAAAAAGTTGTTTAGCTTTCATAAATTTTTCTCTCACATATTGATCTGCTAATTTTTTTGCCTCTTCCGGGGTTTGTGTTTCATTTCTCATTGCATGAGTATATGAAACTTCACCATTTTGATTTTCATCTGCCTTCAATTCGGCAGTTTTCAATATTCCGATTTTTTTCTTAATTAAATCTATTTCTGCTTTGCTTTTTCCCTTCTTTATATCATCATAATAGTTATCTATTGCTTGTTGATGAACTTCCATACCTTTTGTTGGCCATTTATCTTCGTTCCCTATTCTAAAATTTCTCCCACCGCCACCACCCAATTCACCCCCAACCCCTGTATAATTCGACCAGTCATTATTATACCTGCTATGCCATAATCCATAAGAATTCTGCATTTCAGCAGCCATATCAGCCGTTGAGTATTCATACAAATGGCCTTCACGATCTGCCCGATTAGCTTTAACAATACCTACATAAGCACCAGTCGGGTCATTAAGATTAACAGGATTATTATAACAATAATGATAAGTACTCCAGCTTTCAAAAGCCTCACTCATCGGATCCACACTATTGAACCTTCCAGTAATGGGGTCATACTCCCTGAAAAAGGTACTGTAGTAATCTGCCACTCCGCTTATATCATCCTGCCACTCACTGCCCGCATTGTACAAATGTTTGTTGGGGTCTGTTGGAGTGTAGCCACCCGGCATGATCATTCCAAAAGCATAATAACTGTTTTCCTGTTTTACTACTGCCGTACCACTGCCATTATCTTCAAAACTTACCCTCACATTGCCCTGGTGGTCGCTGATAAAATATTCCAGCTTTAGACTGTAGTGCCCCGTGCCACCATCATTGCGTACCCTGCCTTCAGACATACCGTAATAACTAAGGTCGCCATCAAGGTATACATAGCCTCCTACATATTCATACTTGTGGGCGGGCACTGTACTGCTGCCATCATATACCCATTTGCTGATCCTCACTCCTGATGCATCGTAATAGTAGGCTATCTTTTTGGTGGAAGATTTTTGTACTAAGGTGGGTTTATTCAGTTCATTGTAAGTGATGGTAGTGCCCTTCTTGGGATCAGTGGCAAGGTTACCATTGTCATCATAAGTATAGGCACTGCTGCTGCTGGCTGAGTTCACCCAACCATAGCTGGCCAGGCTGCCCGTGGTGGGCTCGGTTATATTATCTAACTGGTTGTCCTTATCACTATTCTTATAACTATACGTAAGGTCATCAATACTGGTTGCCGAACCACTTAGCCATGCTTTACGCTGCAGGCTCAGTATGTTTCCATTCCAGTCGTACGTAAAGCTTTCATTGTATCCATTCGTTTCTTTGTTAAAGGTGCTGCTGCCATAGCCTCTTGCTTTGTAGGTGCTTGCTGTTAACCGGTACAACTTATCATAACTGTACAGGTAACAGCGTTCATCGGGGGTTCTGTTACTGGGTGTGGTGGCACTCCATTTTCCTGCCACTCACTGCCCGCATTGTACAAATGTTTGTTGGGGTCTGTTGGAGTGTAGCCACCCGGCATGATCATTCCAAAAGCATAATAACTGTTTTCCTGTTTTTCGCCCCCGTAGGTACCCATTCTTCCAAATTTAAAGCATTATCCTATCTCGAACGCCCCCGTCTGGTCTGCGACCAACGGGCAACACTAGCCCAAAGCTAATTTCCCGAATAGTGTGTCAGCATATTAAAACTGTCTGTTCCATCATGATAAAAACTGGCAGATGAATAATAATACTCCTCTGGCAATTTACACAAACCCGCTGCCACCGGGTTATTATGTATATATTCCAGTTTTTGTGCAAAGACTGCAGGCGTTCGTAATTCAATACTCAAAGGCTCACGTTTCCATATTTGATAATCACGATCATACTTATTTACTTTATA
>JANNAM010000135.1:0-4968 GCA_031384415.1 Bacteroidota bacterium | reverse complement strand
ACATCACTTATCAAGAAAGGCAGAGGGTAATGGCCCGATGAAGCCTTGACAACCTATCCCGATTTTATATCAGGAAAAGGTGCCAATTCCAACCAGTTTAAGACTGGACAGATAAGTCAGATTCAAAGCTTCAAAATATCTTCTAAAAATATTAAAAGCTCATCTGATTTTATCGGATGAGCTTTTTTGTTTCCCCTAACTCAGGGGTCAAAAAAATCTTCCGTTAATTACTCTCACTCTCTCTTGAAAAGTGCTTTAATAAAATTTTTAACTTTTAAATTAAACACTCCCTTTAGGGAGATGGAGGGTAAAAAAATGTCTAACAACGCAACACAACTCATTCACAGCATTCCCGTAGATGAATTAACAGGCGCTATCAGCGTGCCTATTTATCAAACTTCCACTTATGTGCAGGAATCTCCCGGCGTAAACAAAGGATATGATTATGCAAGAACCGGTAACCCAACAAGGGCTACTTTGGAAACTATCATCGCACAATTGGAAAAAGGAAGTACAGGCATTGCTTTCGGTAGCGGACTGGCAGCAATTGATGCTGTTTTAAAACTTCTTAAATCGGGCGATGAAATTGTTGCTGTTGATGATATTTATGGTGGCGCCTTTCGCCTGTTTACACATGTGTACGAAAAGTTCGGTATCAGCGTAAAATATGTTGATACCACCAACGCCGAAAATGTTTTTAATGCAGTGAGTGAAAAAACAAAACTTATCTGGATTGAAACACCTACCAATCCAACTTTAAAAGTAAGCGATATAGAAGCCATCGCAAAAATTGCCAGGGCTAATTCCTGTTTACTTTGCGTGGATAATACTTTTGCTTCACCCGCCTTACAACAACCTCTTTTGCTGGGAGCTGATATTGTAGTACACAGCGCTACCAAATATTTGGGCGGCCACAGTGATTTAATCGCCGGCCTTGTGGTAACAAAAGAAAAAGAATTAGGTGAAAAAATAAAATTCATTCAAAATGCAAGCGGTGCTATACTGGCGCCGTTCGATAGCTGGCTGGTGATACGTGGTATTGAAACACTGCACCTGCGTATAAAACAACATTGCATTAATGCCCAGGCGGTGGCTGAGTTTTTAGAAACTCATCCTGCAGTGGAGAAAGTTTTTTACCCCGGTTTAAAAACACATTTCAATTATGAAATTGCCAAGAAACAAAGCAAAGGTTTTGGCGGCATCGTTTCTTTCAGTTTAAAAAATAATACTGAAGAAGCAGCTACTGCTTTTGTAACATCCACTCAATATTTTAAACTGGCCGAAAGCTTAGGCGGCATTAAAAGCCTTCTTTGCCATCCTGCACAAATGACGCACAAAAGTATTCCGGAAGAAAAACGCAGAGCTGCCGGTGTAGCTGACAGTTTAATCCGGCTGAGTGTTGGCCTGGAAGAAGTAGAGGATTTGATTGCTGACTTAGAACAGGCATTTGAAAAATCTAAAAACACTAAAACAGCAAAGGCGGAATTATCATTTATTAACAGTTAACAAATTAAATTTGGTTATTTCAGTAAAAGTCTATTAAATTTGTAGGGTAACGAAAAAAATGAATACAACAGCAATCATACTAATCCCAATGTGCCAGGCGCCAATGCCTGCTGCCTGCTGTTGCTTTTGTATGCCGTAAGGCATCATACTCTACATATCATCCTGTATAGGCTTTCACCAACTTTTCATTTTTTTAAAATGAAGAAACCAACATTATTAAATAACGCACTAAATATTTTTTTATGAGCAATTTACGTTTTGAAACACTTCAATTACATGCCGGTCAGCAAATTGACCCAGCAACCAATTCAAGGGCTGTGCCCATTTATCAAACCACTTCTTATGGATTCAATAGCAGCAGCCATGCGGCCAATCTATTTGGGTTAAAAGAATTTGGTAACATCTATACCCGTATCATGAACCCCACAACGGATGTTTTTGAAAAACGCATTGCAGCGCTGGAAGGTGGTGTTGCAGCATTGGCGACTTCATCGGGCCAGGCAGCACAATTTCTGGCACTCAACAATATTTTACAGGCCGGCGATAATTTTATCAGCACTTCATTTTTATATGGCGGCACACACAACCAGTTTAAAGTAGCTTTTAAAAGGCTTGGCATAGAAGTAAAGTTTGCAAATGGAGATGATGTGGAAACTTTTGTTCCGCTGATTGATAAAAATACAAAAGCCATTTACTTAGAAACAATTGGTAACCCAAGATTAAATATTCCTGACTTTAAAAAGTTTGCCGACCTGGCAAAAGAATATGACCTGCCATTGATTGTTGACAATACTTTTGGTGCAGGTGGCTATCTTTTTCGTCCGCTGGAGTATGGTGCTAATATTGTTGTTGAATCTGCAACAAAATGGATTGGCGGCCACGGTACCACCATTGGCGGTGTAATTATTGATGGCGGAAATTACAATTGGAGCAACGGCAAGTTCCCTCAATTTACCGAGCCAAGTGAAGGTTATCATGGTTTAAAATTTTGGGATGTTTTTGGCGAAGGCAATCCGCTGGGTTTACCAAATATTGCTTTTATCATCCGGGCAAGGGTGGAGGGGTTAAGAGATTTTGGCAGCAGCCAAAGCCCTTTCAATTCATTTTTATTATTGCAGGGTTTAGAAACTTTATCACTAAGGGTGCAGCGCCATGTTGACAACGCATTGGCTTTGGCAGAATGGCTGGAAGAACATCCGCAGGTAGATTTTGTTATATATCCCGGTTTAAAGAGTAGCCCTTATAATTCGCTTGCGGAAAAATATCTTACCAACGGTTTTGGTGGTGTTTTAAATTTTGGTGTAAAAGGAGATGCTGCAAATGCCAGCAAATTTATTGACAGCCTTCAGCTTGCCAGTCATTTGGCAAATGTTGGCGACGCAAAAACACTGGCCATTCATCCTGCTTCTACAACGCATGAACAATTGAGTGCAGAAGAACAGGCGGCTGCAGGCGTGGCGCCAAACCAGGTAAGAATCAGTGTTGGTATCGAACACATAGAAGATATTAAAGCTGATTTTGAACAGGCTTTTGCAAAAGTTTTTGCAACAGAACTGGTTGGGTAATGTTAGCGGTTGTATCTCAGTAATATTATTCATTGGCTGCGTTACACAGGCACACTTAATAATTATGCATTCAGCTTGTTGCAGGCAAAACAAGGACGTATAAAAATTCATTCACAATAAATTAATAAAAATATTATGTCAAACTTATCATTTTCAATTACAGGCGAAAGCCATAATGCCACAAAATTTGAAGCAAAGGCACGCAATTTTTCATTCATCGTTGATGAACCCGAATCACTCGGCGGCAACGATGATGGGCCAAACCCGGTTGAATATTTACTGGGAAGTTACGCAGGCTGTTTAAATGTGGTAGTACATATTGTAGCCAAAGAAGAAGCGGTGCTGATAAACAAATTAAATATTACAGTTGACGGAGATCTGGATCCTGCAAAATTTATAGGCCAGCCGGGATTTAACAGGGCAGGGTTTCAAAACATAAATGTTACGCTGGATATTGAAGCCGATGCAGACGATACAACCATTAACAAAATTATTGGTATTGCAAAAAAACGTTGCCCTATCAATGATGATTTATCCAACGTAACTCAAATTAATTATACGGTAAAAAACAAAGCTGGTTTAACCAATTAATTATTCTCTTCGACGTGAAAATATTTAATTACAAAAAACCTTTTCAAATGGAGTCGGGTAAAGTCTTGCCCGGCTTCCATTTAGCTTACACAACAATTGGAGAACTGAATGCAGCAAAAGATAATGTAGTGTGGGTTTTTCATGCCCTCACAGCCAACAGCAATGCAGCAGAATGGTGGCCGGGATTAATTGGCGATGGAAAACTATTTAATCCTGAAGAGCATTTTATTATTTGTGTAAACATGCCCGGAAGCTGTTATGGAAGTATAAGTCCCCTGGATGATGAAAATTATTATCACAACTTTCCGTCGTTTACAATAAAAGACATGGTGGCTGCTTACCGGCATCTCAAAGAATATTTGGAGATAGAAAAGATTCATATTGGTATTGGCGGTTCAATGGGTGGGCAGCAACTGCTGGAATGGGCAATAACGGAACCTTTGTTATTTGATTTTATCATTCCTGTTGCAACCAATGCAGTTCATTCGCCCTGGGCAATTGCTTTTAATGCAGCACAAAGAATTTGCATTGAAAACGATATTACATGGATGGAAAAAAATGCCAATGCAGGATTAGATGGGATGAAGGCAGCAAGAAGCATCGCATTATTGTCGTACCGCAATTACACAACTTACCAGTTAAACCAGGCCGAAGAAGATAATAGTGTAAAAGATAATTTTAAAAGCGATTCTTACCAGCGTTACCAGGGCGATAAGTTAGCCAAACGTTTTAATGCATTCAGTTATTATTTTTTGAGCAAGAGCATGGACTCTCATAATTTAGGACGTGGCCGCCGTTCTGTAATTGAAGCACTGCAAACAATTGAGGCAAAAACTTTGGTCATTGGAATCAGCTCAGATATTTTGTTTCCAATTGCTGAGCAGCAATTTCTGGCTCATCATATACCACAGGCCGTATTGGAAATCATACATTCAACTTATGGCCACGATGGATTTTTATTAGAGTTTAACCAGATAGAAAACAGCATAATCAATTTTCTTAAAAAAAATAAAGTAGCTGCTGCGGCAGCCATAGTAAATAATTAAACATGCCGGGAAATAAACAATTGAATATCGGGCTTTTTGGTTTTGGTGTGGTAGGCAAAGGGCTTTACGATGTATTGCACAATACACCAACGCTGCAATCAAGCATAAAAAAAATCTGTATAAAAAATGCAGATAAAAAAAGAGCCATTGCAGCAGAATATTTTACCATCAGCAAAAATGAATTATTGCAGGATGAAGAAATAAATGTAATTGTTGAACTGATTGATGATGCCACGGATAGATTGCAGCAAATCATTGTC
>JANNAM010000012.1:0-2056 GCA_031384415.1 Bacteroidota bacterium | reverse complement strand
CCACGGTATGGATATACAGGCTGTTTTTCAATTCCATTATGAGATAAAAGATTTCCCCAAACAACCAGGCAAATATGATCCATCAGATTTTTGCCAACCATATCGCTCGAATTAGCAACAGTTGTTCCGTTTTTCCAGGGAGAATTCAATAAAAGTTTTGCTGCTTCAATTGCATGCGATGCAATGACGTATCTTGTACCAACTGCAACACCTTCTTTTATAGCAGCAGAATCTTTACTCCATATTTTATAACTGATACCACTTACTGTATTATCTGCCGGATTGATATTAACCTGGTAAGCCACTGACCTGATTGAAAAAGTTACCAGCTTGCTTAACACTGGGTCATTTATAATCTTAGCGATATGAACACCTGCATCGTATTTTGCATTTATTGGGCAAATGGGTACACAACTGCTGTTGCCCATGCAGGCAGGCCTGTTGTCATATATTATTGAATTTCTGCCTTGGGGCGTGCTAACAACATCTAAAGCATTTCCATCAATATTTTTACCGGCAAGTCGTTGTTGCAAAACCTGGTCAAGAAAACTTTGCGGTATCGGAAGCATCGGATAATCTGTTGTACGGGGAACACCATATTTTTTATCAACTGCAGCATCACCGGCCACACCAATTTCATTTTCGGCCATTCCATAATATTTTTCAAGATCACTGTATTGAATAGGCCATTCCTGTGCTCCTGGTATTGGAGGATTGTACGTACTAACCACTTTAAAATCATCCGGCGAAAAACGAAGACAGGTTCCAAGCCAATGCTTGGTTGTACCACCCGCAACCCGTTCATACGTGCTGCCAAAAGCATACTTACCAGTTTGTTGCATGTAATTGCCCGGCTTGCCTTCTAATTTAAGGTCATTTAAATTCCAGGCTTCAGGTGCGGAATTATCAGCATTTACACCCGGTGAAGTTGGCCTTGGAGCTTTTACATCCGAATTTTCCCAAAGCGTTGCCGGATCTTTGGTACCAGGCCATGGTACACTTGGGTCTTTAATATTCAACCCATAGTACTTGTTCAGGCTATCCTGTTTTACGGGAGATTGCTGATCTACATTAGGAATAAATTCACCGGCTTCAAGTACCAGAACCGTTTTACCTTTTTGAGCAAATTGATATGCCATTTGAGCACCGGCAATACCGGCACCTACTATAACCACATCATAAGAAATTTCGTTTGCCATAATTTGAACGTATTAATGAATTGAAAAAGATTAATAATTTACATAATAAAAGCCCGACCCTTCACCATTTGCTGAGGGCTCATTTTGCCAGTAGAATGCTGTATTTTCAGGAGCATATCCCATGGGATGAATTAGTGCTACTTTCCAAACCTGGCCTTCTTTATATTGGTTAAAAGCAGGCGTTCCGTAACCATCCCATTTGGTTGTTGTATTGTACCAGATTGTAATTATATCCTGGCAAACCGGAAATTTAGTGGCAAGATTGGCAACGTTTTGATTTGTAGCCCATGCAGCTAAAAGATCTGCGATTGCCTGCACGCCACCGGGGCCTTTTATCAACCGGTTATAATAAATGGTTGCCAGATCCTCTTCCTGTTTTTTGATAACATCCGGGTTAAAAATATCAAATCGGAAAAATTGATCAATACCTGTTAATGCCTTTGAAACTGCAATAAAAGGATCTAAAATATTTATAGGAACCGGAGCTATAGCCGGTGCAGGGTCAACACCTGCAGGGCATCCGGCGGTAATCCAATTTTGAAAAGTTTGAACCCAGGAGTTAGGCCAGGGGCCACCTACAGGAGGCATAACATGTACCTGCTGCAATTTGCTCCATCCTGCATTTGCCAGATTGGGATCATCACTGGGCTGTATGGCAAGGTATATCTGGTTTGCCATTGACTTTACAGATTCATAATTAAAAAGGTCAAACCTTCTGCCCGAACTCAACTTCATCACCTGGTCATATTGACTGAACATAGGCCTGATGTTCTGATAATAAGTAGAAATCTCAAACTTGTGCTGGTGGTTATACTGCCGTGTGGTTTTGATTAACTCTTGGAGGTGAAGCTGCTGTC
>JANNAM010000085.1:0-28660 GCA_031384415.1 Bacteroidota bacterium | reverse complement strand
ATGGCATTTATTTTGAATTTGTACCGTTCAACGATGCGAATTTTGATAGCGAAGGCAACATGATCGATAATCCTAACGCCTTAATGATACATGTTTTATCCTCATCCGCAATGATAGGAAAATCAACAGTACAGTTTTGTGTTTCGTTAATGTCGCTGATCCAGCCCAGGTGCTTATCTACAGGATCAACACTTAGTGCAAGCACTTTTACATTGCGTTTTGCAAATTCTTCTTTGAGTGCAGCGGTTTTGCCCAGCTCAGTTGTACAAACCGGTGTATAATCTGCAGGATGCGAAAATAAAACACCCCATGAATCGCCAAGGTATTCGTAAAAATCAATTTCGCCAACAGAAGTGGCAGCTTTAAAGTTGGGAGCAATATCCCCTAATCTTAAACTCATATTGAAAGTTTTTAAGTTTGGTACAAATATAATTACTCTACAGGTTTAATAGACTATTATCAGAGAATATTTTTTCTTAACTTCGGCTTAACTAATTACCATGTTATCAAAAAAAACACAGTACGGATTAAAAGCGCTTGGCTATTTGGCCGCCAGGTTTGGACAAGGCCCTGTACTAATTTCTGAAATAGCCAAAAAGAAAAAAATACCGGTTAAGTTCCTGGAAAGCATACTGCTGGAGTTGAAAAAAAATTCTATACTTGAAAGCAAAAAAGGAAAAGGGGGTGGATATTTTCTCTCTAACTCTCCTAAAAACACTACGCTTGCGCAGGCCATCAGACTTATAGACGGCCCCATAGCAATGGTACCCTGCGTAAGTTTAAATTTTTATCAGCGTTGTAAGGACTGTAACGAAGCTGTTTGCGGATTGAATAAAGTGATGGCGCTTACAAGAGATTCTACATTAAAAGTGCTGGAGAAAAAAACTTTGTTTGATTTGATTGACGGTTAATTAGAAGATGCCCGTTTAACAGCTGCCTTTCCAAACCGGTTTTTTACATTGTCAATTGCCTTGTACAAATCCGATTTTCTTTCCACATCGTCAAATAAATTGGTTTGAACAGCTTCATTGGTTAATTCACTCAGGCGAACACCCAGCAAACGAACAGGCTGGTCTTTTTTATAAAGTTTATGAAACAGTTCTTTTGCTACAGGAATAATTTCGTCATCGGCACAGGTGTAAGGAATAGTTGTTTGGCGTGAAGTAGTTTCAAAATCGGGATAACGGATCTTTACTGCAACACAACCAGCAACTTTTTCATCCTTTCTTAATTCAAAAGCAATACGTTCTGTCATCCTCACTAATTCGCTCATTAAAAATTTGATGTCGGTTTTGTTTTCATCAAAAGTATTTTCGGTGGATACCGATTTTGATTCATGGCATTGAGTAACCTGGCCATTATGAATGCCCTGGCTTTTTTGCCATAATTCAATTCCCCATTTGCCAAGTTTATCTTCCAGTTCTTCCACAGATTTTTCGCCGATGTGTTTAATCAATGTAATTCCCATTGCTTTCAGCACTTCGTAAGTATGGTCGCCCACACCGGGGATTTTATTGACGGACAATGCTGCCAGGAATTCTTTCTCCTTTCCAAAAGGCACTTGTAAATAACCATTAGGCTTTGCTTCGTTGGTAGCAATTTTTGCAATCATTTTATTACTTGCCAAACCAAAGGAAATGGGCAGTTTTGTTTCATCCATTATTTGCTGGCGCAAATCAATTGTCCATTGCAGGGGATTGAAAAATTTTTCCATGCCCGATAAGTCAAGATAAAATTCGTCAATGGATGCTTTTTCAAACAGCGGCGCTTTGGATGCAATAATTTGTGTAACCCAGCGGCTGAATTTGCTGTACTCTCCTCTTGAGCCATTTGCCAAGATAGCCTGCGGACAAAGCTGCAATGCTTTTTTAGATGGCATACCAGAATGAACTCCAAACTTTCTTGCTTCGTAACTGCAGGCTGCCACCACTCCTCTTTCTTTTCCACCAACAATTACGGGCTTGCCTTTCAGCGAAGGATTGTTTAATACTTCTACCGAAACAAAAAATGAGTCAAGATCAAAATGTGCTATGATGTGTTGAGGGGAATTCACAAAAGTAAGTTACGAATTATATAAACCGCTAAGGCGCAAAGGTGGTGAAAGAATTAATTTTAAATAGTGCTTTACATAATCATCAGCGGTAAATATCAAGCAGGCCATCGGGCAGTGTAACAAATACTCTCCGGCTTTTTTTATCTACTTTATCCAATACTTCTTCATGCAAAGGTATCAGGGCTTCTTTGCCATTTAATAAAATGCTGCAAAGAATCTGGTGGGGCTGTTCTATCACTTCTAATATTTCGCCCAGTTCTTCGTCTTCATTGATCATCATAAAACCAAGCAAAGAAATGGGAGATGATTTGGCGGCAAATTTTTTAAAATCTTCTTCTGGTATCCAGACTTCTTTGGGTGTAAGCTTTCGGGCAATTTCTTTATTGTCTATTCCTTCTAATTTTATAAAAACTTCTTCCCCACTTTTTATTTTGGCAGATTGAATGAAGTAAGGCAGAAAGCTATCTTTCTGCTCTTCAATAAATATTGCTTCCAAACCTTTGAGAGAAGTTTTTTTGCCAAGGCTATGCTGCAAAATCAAATCGCCTTTGAGGCCGTGGCTGGCTGCCAGTTTTCCTATTTTGAAATATTGTATCATGCAGGATGCAAGATACTGCATTGCGACGCTTTGGTAAAAGTTGAAAATGATATGCTATACAAGCAAGTAACACAATTCCCTACCTACAGGACTGCTAAAAAACTGAAGCTGGCAACTTATTTGTACTCCCCAAACACCTTCCTCAACTCATCGGCAATTTCCCCAAGGGTACAATAATTTTCAACAGCATCTACTACCAGGGGCATCAGGTTTTCAGAGCCGCCTGCGGCGGCTTTTAACTGCTGCAGGCAGCGGGCAACTGTTTCGCTGTTGCGTTTTACTTTAAGGGCTTCCAGTTTTTTGCTTTGCATGTCACGAATACTGTCGTCAATTTTAAAGGGGGGGGTGCTGCTGGTTTCGGCAGACTGGAATTTGTTGACACCTACAATTATTTTTTGGCCATTTTCAATCAGACGCTGGTATTCGTAAGCACTTGCTGCTATTTCGTTTTGCATAAAGCCCTGCTCGATGGCTGCCACACTGCCGCCCATGGCATCAATTTTTTCGATAAGCTTCCAGGCGGCGGCTTCTACTTCATTGGTAAGGGTTTCAATAAAGAAACTACCGGCCAATGGGTCAACTGTGTCGGGGGCGCCACTTTCGAAGGCTACAATTTGCTGGGTACGAAGGGCAATTCCTGCGGCTTCTTCAGTGGGCAGGCTTAGGGCTTCGTCGTAGCCATTGGTGTGCAGCGATTGTGTGCCGCCCAATACGGCAGATAATGTTTGTATGGTTACCCTTGCAATGTTATTGAGTGGCTGTTGTGCAGTTAATGTGCTTCCACCGGTTTGTGTGTGAAAGCGGAGCATCATGGCTTTATCATCGGTGGCGCCAAGGTTTTTCATCATGCTGGCCCACATGCGCCTGGCTGCCCTGAACTTGGCTACCTCTTCAAACAAATTGTTGTGTGCATTAAAAAAGAAGGAAAGGCGTTTGCCAAAAACATTAATGTCCATGCCTTTTTCAAGTGCTGCTTTCACGTAGGCTTTGCCATTGCTGAGGGTGAAGGCAATTTCCTGCACGGCGGTGCTGCCAGCCTCCCTGATATGATAGCCGCTGATGGAAATGGTGTTCCACTTTGGCAGCTCTGCAGCACACCATTCGAAAATGTCGGTAATGATACGCATGGAGGGCCTGGGCGGATAAATATAAGTGCCTCTTGCTGCGTACTCTTTTAAAATGTCGTTTTGTATGGTACCAGTTATCTTTTTTAAATTGGCGCCCTGCTTTTTTGCAAGAGCTACATAAAATGCGAGGAGAATAAATCCAGTTGCATTGATCGTCATGGAAGTGGAAACTTCTTCTAACTTAATGCCGTTGAAGAGGGTTTCTATGTCTTCGAGGCTGTCTATTGCCACACCTGTTTTTCCTACTTCGCCTTCAGAGAGTGAATGGTTACTGTCGTAACCTATTTGAGTTGGCAAATCGAATGCAACGCTTAAACCACTAACGCCCTGTGATAATAAATAATGATAGCGCCTGTTGCTTTCTTCGGCAGTGCTAAAGCCGGCATACTGGCGCATGGTCCATAGTTTGCCCCGGTACATATCGGCCTGCACACCACGGGTGAATGGAAACTGGCCGGGTTGCTCCTGCATAGGAACAGGCTGGCAATACAGTTTGTTTATTTCGATGCCGGAGTCGGTATATTTTTTATTTGATGGCATAGCGGTTTATTTTATTTCACGCCAAGAGGCAAAGGCGCAAAGAAGCAAAGGCACAAAGTTTTATTTCAATATTTTCTTTGCTTCGTATTGCAATGCATTCAGCACAATGGTATTTAGTTCTGCATTGTCGGTCATTGAATATTCCAGCAGGGCTTTGCTTAATTCCATTGCCGGGGCATTGGAGTTAATAGTGGCTGCAATCTGGTTAATGATGTAAGTGTTCTGGTCTCTTAGTTTTACGATGGCTTTCCACATTTCGGGGCTTACATAAATTTGCTGGCTGACGTTGTATTCAAATTCAGTTTTTAAAGTGTCTAATAAAAGTAACTGCATTTCTCTCACATTCATTGTATCGGAATAAGACCTTGATACGAGATTTTTAAGCCCTGCTCTTTCAGCATACAACGTTAACCTTTCGTAAGCCTGTAGCTTTAGTTTGATGGTCTCGTTGTTGATGCCAAGCCTTTCTTTCATTTCGTCTTTCATTCCTTTAAACTCGGCCAGCAGCCAGGCAATGGCTATGAAGAAAAGAAATGTGCCTGCTATTTGAATGTGTGTACCATTTATCTCCAGTAATATCATGATGATAGTTTGTGGTGTAAAAGTAAGACAAAGGTGGATGATTTAATGAGGTTTGGCTAAGGTTGAGGTGAAGGTTGAGGATAGATTATTTCCTGCTTTCGAAATAGCGGCAGGCTGCTGCATTTTAAAATGTTTATACCTTTGTAAAAAGTTACAGATGGAAACAATAACAACAGCGCCGGTAAATTTTACTTCGTCAGCAATTGCTGAAATTAAACGCCTGATGAATGCAGAAGGCTTTGATGCTTCGCAATACCTGAGAGTGGGCGTAAAGGGTGGCGGCTGCAGCGGTATGACTTATGTACTTGGTTTTGATACCAAATCAGAAAAGGATGATAACTATGAAGCCGACGGTATTCCTTTTATTATGGAAAAATCGCATGGCATTTATCTGATGGGCATGGAGATTGACTGGCAGGGCGGATTAAACTCGAGGGGTTTTACTTTTAATAATCCTAATGCAAGCAAGACTTGTGGATGTGGGACGAGTTTTGCAGTTTAATTTTTTTTGCCTGTTAGAAGGTAAGACCTTGCTTTTGCCTTTAGTGTTTTTATATCAGTACTTTATCTTCCAAAAAATTTGTTAACGGCTTCTACCCGGTTGCTTACATGGAGTTTCTCGTAAATGTGGTACACATGCTTGCGAACTGTTTCTACGCTGATGGAAACTGTTTCTGAAATTTCCCTGTAAGACATTCCATTGGAAATCATTTCAAGTACACCTTTTTCCCTTTTTGAAAGTACAGCCAATGAATCATTTGTGATGGCTTGTGCAGGTTTGTTTTGAAAAGCAGCTACTACTTTTCTTGCAATCTGGCTGCTCATAGGAGCGCCGCCTTCCATTAATTCTTTGATAGCTTCTATTAATTTTGCAGGAGTTGTTTTTTTAAGAATATAGCCGCTTGCCCCTGCACTAAGTGCTTCAAATATTTTTTCATCTTCTTCATAAATGGTACACATCATGAATAAGATTTCCGGATGTTCTGCTTTCAATTCCCTTACCACTTCAATCCCGTCAATGCCACCGAGGTGAATATCCATTAGAACCACTTTAGGATTAACAAGGGGTATTTTCTTAATAGCTTCTTCGCCGCTTACAAAAGAACCAGCAAGGCTGTAACCTTCTGTCATATTAATGATTTGTTCCAGCGCCATTCTTATGTCGTGGTTGTCTTCTACTATTGCTACGGAAATATTTGTCATACTGCAAAAGTTGCATAAAAAAACTACATGTGCAATACCCCAAAGTGGTAATTATTTCAGGGACTGATACAGGATATACTTCTCTTTAAAGAATTCGTGCCGGAAAATTGATTCTATTTCCCAAATTTTTGGTTTGCAGCCACTTTCAAAAATTTCGTGCGTTAAATCGCCGCCTTTAAGGCAGATTAATCCATTTGGGATATTATTGCTTTTTTGAAGCAGGGGCTTGCTCCAGTACCATAAATCTTTTAAAGGTGCTACTGCCCTTGAAACTACCATATCAAATTTTTTGTCTTTTATATCTTCTGCCCGTGAATGGCGGGTACTGATATTTTTTATTTGCAAAGCAGCAGCAATTTCATTTACCACTTTCAGTTTTTTGTTGATGCTGTCCACCAGCAAAAAATCGGTTTCGGGAAAAAAGATAGCCAGCGGAATGCCGGGGAAGCCACCGCCGCTGCCAAGGTCCATTACTTTCATTCCTTTTGCAAAATCAAATTGTGTGGCAATGGCTAATGAGTGAAGCACATGGTGTTCATAAAAATTGTCCATGTCCTTACGGGAAATGACATTTATTTTTTCGTTCCATTCGGCATACAATTCTTTCAGTGCTGCAAACTGTTTCAGTTGCTGCTCAGAAAAATCAGAAAAATATTTTAATAAAATTTCCATTTATTATAAAAGGTAATCTACGAATCTTTCTTCTCCCTTTTCCTCCCCTTTGGGGAGATAAAAGGGGCTTTATTTCCATGTTGGCCTCGGCTTTTTAATCATCGAAACAGAAAAGAACAGGTAATAAAAAAACATCCAGATATCAAAAAACAAAAACCAGGGATACAAATCTTTCTCCTCCAGTTTTTTCATTGTTAAATAATAAACAACTGACTGCAATAAAAAACGAAAGCCGAAAACTATTAAGCTAAGTTTCCAGCTAAAAAAAATGATGTTTGCTGCCAACAGCGGATAAAAAAGAAAATGTGACATGGCATAAAGCCCCAGTAAAAATTTGTGCACTGGTTTATAGTATTTGCCGGTTGTGTAATGCCGGCGCTTTTGCTTGACCCAGTCAAGCCATGTAGCTACAGGCTGGCTTAAAGTAAAAGCATCTTTATCAATATTGATTTTTGTGTTTATTTGTGTGGCAGCCATGTTGATGAATAAATCATCATCGCCGCTGGGTATCTTATTATGAGCACTAAATCCTTTGTGGCGAAAAAATATTTCTTTTTTATAACTCAGGTTTCTTCCCACACCCATGTATGGCTTGCCTGCCAGGGCGTATGAAAAATATTGTAAAGCAGTATGAAATGTTTCCCAGCGGATAAGTTTGTTCAATAATCCTTTCTTTTTATGATAAGCGCCGTAGCCCAGAACTATTTCAGTGCCATCGCTATAGGTTTCCTGCATTTTTTCCATCCATTGTTCGCTGGCAGGCACACAATCGGCATCAGTTAATAAAAGAATTTCGTATTTGGCAGTTTTAATACCAATGCTTAATGGATATTTTTTACCGGGAATGAGCATGGCTTCCTGTGTAAGCTCTACTACATGGAGTTGTTTGAATGATTTTTGAAATTCTTCCAGCAGGTATTTACTCTCATCGTAAGAGTTATCGTTTACTACTATTACTTCATGCGTTGTTTTATATTGCTGCACCAAAGCCCCCGGAAGATTTTTCATTAAATTTGCAGCTTCGTCTCTAGCACAGATAATAACTGAAACGGGGTGTGTTTGCGAAACTGACCTAGTGCCGGGTTTATAAAATGCCAGTCTTATAAAAAAGAAAAGGTAATAGAAAATTTGTATGAGGGTGATAAGGCAAAAAACGTAAAACAACAATTGCCACCAATGGGTAAAATTCATGTGGCAAAAATAAATGATTACAATTTAGAATTTAGCATTTAGTATTTAGAATTTACATTATGGCTTCACTACAATTTGAGTTACAAAATACCGATACGCAAACAAAAGCAAGAACGGGAATTATTAAAACCGATCATGGCGAAATACTTACTCCCATATTTATGCCCGTGGGCACAGTGGGAAGTGTAAAAGCAGTATCACAGCAACAATTACTAAATGATGTGAAGGCACAAATCATTTTAGGCAATACGTATCATTTGTATTTACGCCCAGGTTTGGAAACGCTGGAAGCCGCAGGTGGCCTTCACCAGTTTAATGGCTGGAGCAAACCCATATTAACAGACAGCGGTGGTTACCAGGTTTTTTCATTGGCCAACAACCGGAAGATAAATGAAGAAGGCGTGGTTTTTCAATCGCATATTGATGGCAGCAAACATTTGTTTACACCGGAAAAAGTGATGGACATACAACGCATCATTGGCGGCGATATTATCATGGCTTTTGATGAATGCCCGCCACACCCCAGCGATTATAAGTATGCTAAAGATTCGATGGAGTTAACGCACCGCTGGCTGCAACGTTGTTTTCATCGCTTTAATGAAACGCCGGATAAATATGGTTACACTCAAAATCTGTTTCCTATTGTGCAGGGCAGCACTTTCAAAGATTTAAGAACTGCTTCTGCAGAATTTATTGCTTCGCAAAATGCTACGGGCAATGCCATTGGCGGCCTCAGCGTTGGCGAGCCAATGGAGATGATGTATGAATACACCGAATTGTGCTGCGATATTTTACCAACGCACAAACCCCGTTACTTAATGGGTGTTGGCACACCGTGGAATATACTGGAGTGCATTGCACTGGGTGTAGATATGTTTGACTGTGTAATGCCTACCCGTAATGGCCGCAATGCGATGCTGTTTACATCCAATGGTGTTATAAATATTGACAATAAAAAATGGGAGCATGATTTTTCGCCGCTTGATGATGGCATTGACAGCGAAGTAAGTAATTTTTACAGCAAAGCTTATCTCCGCCATTTAATTAAAGCCAAAGAAATTTTGGGATTAACCATTGCCAGTGTACACAATCTTGCTTTTTATTTATGGCTTGTTACCGAAGCCAGAAAACATATTATTGCCGGCGATTTTAAAAACTGGAAGGAGGAGATGGTGGTACGAACTCAACAGCGGCTGTAGGTTAATTAAAAATTAGGAATGAAGATGCAGTATAGAGATTACAAGAAAAGTTACAAGTTTCTTAAATTGTTAATTTTTAATTTTTCATTCTTAATTCCATCTCCTTTGGCATGTTAATTGAAAAATTGGGTTGGGTTATTTTAATTTTTATCTTTAAACAACTTTAAACAACCAAACATGAAGCAAAAAATTTTTTACCTTCTTACAGTTTTAATGGTTCCCTTGTTTTTATTTAGCCAGGTGCAAAATGCAGCTATACCAAAAGATGCACCTGTAAATGTGACCATGACCGACTTTAAAGGCAATATCCTGAACAATGAAATTGTGGTGTTCAGGAGCCAACTCAATGGCAGGGAATACCAGGGACTTACTGATTCTTTGGGAAAATTTTCTGTTCGGCTTCCATCCGGAGACCAGTACGAAATTTTTGTACTTGGGTTTAAGGACAGCACAAGTCTGAATGTACTTGATATTCCTGCTTTAAAAGGCAATGCTTATTATAAAGATCCTTTTACTGTAAACCTGCAACATCTTCCATCAAAATCTTTTGTGCTCGAGAATTGTAATTTTGAAACAGGCAAGGCAATTTTATTGCCCGAAGCTTTTCCTGTGCTGGATGACCTGGTAGAATATCTTAACCGGAAAGATGATGACCGTATTGAACTGGGCGGACATACGGATAATGTTGGTGGTGCAGCAAAAAACCTTAAACTTTCTTTGGACAGGGCGCTGGCTGTAAGGCAATACCTGATTGATAAAGGTATTGACCCCAACAGGCTTACTTCAAAAGGTTATGGATTAACCAAACCCATTGCATCTAATAAAACTGCTGATGGCAGGGCGCAAAACAGGAGAACGGAAGTGACGATACTTTAATAACATAGTCTTGTCATTTCGACCAACGGGAGAAATCTATACAACAGATTTCTCACTTCGTTCGAAATGACAGAATAAAAAAAATCCCATCAGCAAAAAACTGATGGGATTTTCTATTTTAACAAAAGACTTTTATTCGCCTTTTGTTTCTGCTGTTTTTTCTTCTGAAGTTTCTTCAGTAACAGTTGCTGCCGGAGTTTCGACAGAAGGAGTTTCAGTAACTGCTTCATTAGCCGCTGCTGCTGCATCGCCATCCATCTTTGCTTTTAAACCTGCCAGCACACCCAAATCGCCTAAAGTAGATTTTTCTACTTTGGCCTGAATGTTCTTCACTGCTTTACGGGCACTGTCGGCATCTGCTTTCTTCTCTTTCATCACAGCCTGCTTCTCTTCTTCCTGCACTTGCTCCCACATACGGGTGTGGCTTAAAATGATACGTTTGTCGTTACGGTCAAATTCAATAACAACAAATTTGGCAACTTCATCTGCTGCAATGGTTTTACCATCTTCTTTTGCAAGGTGACGAGCTGGAACGAATCCTTCCAAACCATAAGGCAACTGAACAATAGCGCCTTTGTCATCTTTCTTGGTTACGGTACACTCATGCTCTGACCCAACAGCGAAAACAGATTCCAGTGAATTCCATGGATCTTCTTCTATTTGTTTGTGTCCAAGTTGCAGTTTGCGTCCGTCTTTATCAATGTTCATAATAACTACATCAATAGTGCTTCCCACTTTGGTATACTCATTAGGATTGTTGAAACGCTTTAACCAGCTAAGGTCGCTGATGTGAATCATGCCGCCAATGCCAGTTGACAGTTCAACAAACACACCATAAGGAGTGATGTTCTTAACGGTGCCGCTGTGCCTGCTTCCTTCAGGAAATGTATTTTCAATTGTACTCCAGGGGTCTTCTGTCATTTGCTTGATAGAAAGGCTCATCTTCCTGGTGTCTTTATCAAGTGTTACCACTTTGGCTTCGTATTCGTCGCCCAGTTTGAAGAATTCTTTGGCGTTGATTGGAGTGTTGGCCCATGTAATTTCACTTACGTGTACCAAACCTTCCACACCCGGTGTAATTTCTAAGAAAGCACCGTAGTCTTCTATGTTCACTACTTTACCTTTTACAATTTCACCTTCTTTCAGGTTCTCGGCCAATGTATCCCATGGATGAGGAGTCAATTGTTTTAAGCCAAGGCTGATACGTTTTTTATCATCATCAAAATCCAATACTACCACGTTCAGTTTCTGATCCATCTTCAATACTTCTGTTGGATGGTTGATACGTCCCCATGAAATATCGGTGATATACAATAAACCGTCTAAGCCGCCAAGATCGAGGAATGCACCAAAATCAGTAATGTTTTTGATTGTTCCTTCCAGTACCTGGCCTTTTTCCAGTTTACCCATAATTTCGGCACGCTGTGCTTCAATATCGCTTTCAATAAGTGCTTTGTGAGATACAACAGCATTCTTAATGGTTTCGTTGATTTTAACCACTTTAAATTCCATTGTTTTGCCAACAAACTGATCGTAATCAGTAACAGGCTTCACGTCAATTTGCGAACCCGGTAAGAATGTTTCCATACCGAATACATCAACGATAAGGCCGCCTTTTGTTTTGCTGGTAACAAGGCCGGTAACAATTTCACCGGTTTTGTGAACTTCCATAATGCGTTCCCATGCTCTGGTGATCCGGGCGCTTTTACGGCTCAGGTGAAGATTGCCTTCCCTGTCTTCTTTTTCTACCACCATTACTTCAATGATGTCGCCCACTTTAACGCCGCCTGGTAAATCACGGAATTCGTTAAGAGAGATAAGTCCGTCGCTTTTGAAACCAATGTTTACTACAGCGTCGGTTTTGGTAAGAGATTCTACAGTTGCCTGTATCATTTCACCATCATTGATTTGTTTAAACGTGTTGTCGTACACAGTATCATACTTTGCTTTTTCATCAGCAGTATAACTTGTTACGTTACGTTTGTCCACACTCCAGTCAAAATCATCGTGTGGTGTTGCGATTGTTTCTTCAACAGGCGCTTCTGCTTTTACATTTGTTACAACAGCAGTAGCCGTTTCTTCTAAAGCTGTTTCTTCTGAAGCCGTAGCTTCAACAGGCACATTTGTTACCGCAGCAGTTTCGGGTACATCTGTACCTGAAGCTTCCTGTGCATCTGCGTTTAATTGTTTAATAATATTGAATGACATAAAATAACCCCGGTTTTTTTAACGGGAGGGCAAAGGTAGTCCAAATAAGGATTAAATAAAGGCGTTTTTAAAGGTTTTTGGCTTTCAAACAATCAATATTGAAATTAGTATCCGAAATTATACTTGTATCTTCGTCAATTGAAATCTCAATTTTTTTTCTTCTGATTCTACAAGTAAGGCAATAATTCCTCGTAAAGAAATGAATGGTCGCAGTTAAGCAGCTGTAAATGAGTTGCTTAACGACTGGCATGATTTTTTATTAATAATCACTAAATCAAAAACATTTTTTATGAAAAGACAAATGACCGCTTTTGTTATGGTACTGGGTGCTTTGGCACTAAGCTGTAATAATCCGGATGAAAAAACTGCTGAAAAAAAAGATACATTACTGGTTGCTCCTACTACAGTTGAAAAAACTACTACAATCAAAACAGTGGAGGTCACTCCCAAAATCAAGACAAGTTTTACAGAGAAATATCCAAAGGCAGCCGATGTTCAATGGACTTCCTATGAAGATATGCAGCCTTTACGATATGATATAGACTGGGAACTTGCTGGTTGGCCTCAACCAGATACTTCTTATTACACAGCTTATTACATTATTGATACTATTCCATATTGGTCATGGTATAATAAAGAAGGAGATTGGGTTGCTACGGTAACACCGGTCAATACTTCCGGACTGCCGGATGCAGTAAACAATGTGCTTCAAAGCCAGTTTGCCGGTTATACAATTGTATCAGCAACGAAGGAGAATGATAAAAACAGGGCGGCTTATGAAATTAAAATGGAAAAAGGTGAAGATAAAATGAAACTGTTGATAGATGAAAAAGGGAATATCATGAAAAAGAAAGGTAAAGAGAATGGACAGAAAATAAAAGAAAAGAATGTGTAAACAAGCATTTGCTTGATATTGTAAACTTTTAAATAAACTTAATATGAAAATAATCAATAATTACAGGGGTAAATTATTCATGTTACTAATAACTGTAATGACAACTGGATTGGCTTTTGCCCAGGAGGATAAAAAGATAGACGTTAATATTAATGTGAACAAAGGGAATCAGCAATGGTATATGCAGCCTTGGGTATGGGTAGTTGCTGGTGCAGTATTTATTTTACTCCTGGCAGCAATTTTAAGAAGCAACAAAAAAGAATAGCCGGGTTGCCGGAGCAGTTCAAGCATAGAAAATAATACTGCTATCGCAGTATTATTTTTTTTTGAGCAGCAGCGAAAGTATCCTGGGGATAGAAGTTCTATCATCCTCATCAAAATATTCATTAATACTTACAATATCGAAACCATATTTTTCGGCCGGTTGTGTAAAGCCGGAAATATTATGGTTGAAGCAATCTACAATTTGCTGCCCTTCTTCGGTATCGAACCGGGCCTTAGTTCCGGTATATTGTTTAAAAGGATGTAATTCTCCAACGTAAACATGCCCGCCGGCAACTATTGCTTTGGATGCCTTGCTAAAAATATCTTGTAGGTTTTCAATATGCTCCAGCACAAGACTGAAACTGATTAGTTCATATTTTTTGGCGATAAAATCCCATGGCTGGGTGATATCAGCTTGCAGGAACTGAACATTATCTGATATAACTTTTGATTTGGCAATAGCCATCATTTCTTCCGAAAGGTCAACGGCTAAAATGTCTGTTGCCTTCGTTACAAACCATTCGGTATTTTTTCCGGTGCCACAGCCAATTTCCAAACAGGTATTAAATGGAATGTTAGCCAAAGTTTCCCTTAACGCTATTGCTTCAAGGTCTCTTGTTTTGTTAATGTTGGTATCATATTGCGAAGACCATGCGTTGTATGCTTGTTTTGTGTTCATATTTGGCAGAGGAAATGAAAATGAATCTCAAATCTAATAATACTGTTTTAGATTTTCTAAAAATTTTCCTGAGTAGCAAAACGGTATTGTAATCGAAATAATGCTGTTGCCACTTAATTTTTACAATAACAGCAAGTTTAACAACGGCCGTAAAACTGTTCTCTTTTTTAAAACATTATCAGAAGCTCCCGTCCAACCAGCACACAAAAGCCTCGTCATGAAAAAATATCTTTTAATTTTTCTTTTCTTTTTTACAACAACTATAATTTTAAATTCCTGTGCGCCTGCGGTTGTTTCAGTAAGGCCTGCTCCGGTTGGTAAAATAAGACCCATTGCACCATCTCCCAGGCATGTGTGGGTTGGTGGTAATTATGTTTGGCGTGGTGTGTTTAAAATGACAACCAAAGTTAATTACTATCATTACTGCTCTTTGGCATAATCTTGGTAACTTTAAGACGGCAGTCCCTAAAAACCTACACATGCACAAATTATTTCTCCTCCTTTTTGTTTCCATCTCTTTTGTTTGTTTTGCACAACGCAATAAAACAGATATGGATCATGAAAATTTTTTTCGGATTGGGGCTAAAGCAGGTGTTAATGCAAATAAAATTACGGGCAAATCATACAAAGAAGGTTTCAATTACAATTACCAGTTGGGAGGTTTTATGCAGTTTAATTTCAGCAACCGCTTTGGCCTGCAGCCCGAAGTAAATTTTGTTCAAACTTCCAGCGACTTCAGCGACGATCCTGCAGATATTTACAACGACATTTTCAGGGATGGCAGTCAAAAAACTTCCAAGCTTAATTATTTAGAAGTGCCCCTGTTGTTAAACATTAATATAGGTCCAAGTAAAAGAGTGAAATTTCAACTGGGTCCTTCGTATGGCGGCCTGCTAAAACAAACTGTTGACAGCCTTAAAAATAACGGCAGCAGTATTTATAAAAATGCAGAATGGAGCGGCATTGCAGGGTTCTGGCTGCAGTTGCCTTTAATAAACTTTGGGGCAAGGTATAAAATGGGTTTCACCAATATTAATGCAATAGACGACCGCCAAACCTGGAAAAACCAGGCCATCCAGGCTTTTGTAGGAATTACTTTTTAATACAGGTTTTTTGGCGGAAAGACGGCATATGTAAATTATTATCCTCAAAAAAAAAATTATCGCCTTGGATTCTTACCGGCTAAAATTTTCCGGTTTTTCTTTGTAAATTGGTGTACTAATAAAAGCACCATGCAAAACATCCGCCTCGATAATTTGCTGCTGATAGATATTGAAACGGTTTCGCAGCAACCCAATTTCAGCCAACTGAATGATGAATGGAAAAAACTTTGGGAAGACAAAGTGCAGCGATCTTTGCCTGAAGAAACAAGTGCTGCTGAATTTTATCCGCAGCGTGCCGCTGTGATGGCCGAGTTTGCAAAAGTTATCTGCATAAGCATTGGTTATTTTAAAAAAGAAACTGCCTGGCAGTTAAGGGTAAAATCTTTTTATGGAGATGATGAAAAAAAACTGCTGCAGCAATTTATTGATACCCTTAACCAAATGGAAGAAAAAAATAACCGCTGGAATTTTGCAGGGCATAATATTAAAGAGTTTGATGTGCCTTTTTTGTGCAGGCGCTTATTGATAAATGGGCTTGCCATTCCTGTTTATCTCGATTTTCAAAACATGAAACCCTGGGAAACAAATATGGTGGATACGTTTCAGTATTGGCGCTTTGGCGATTACAAACATTTTACTTCACTGCAGTTGCTTGCTGCTGTTTTAAATGTTCCTTCGCCCAAAGATGATATTGACGGCAGCATGGTTGGCGATGTGTACTGGAAAGAAAAAAATCTTGAACGCATTGTTACTTACTGCAACAAAGATGTGGCTACGGTTGCCAATATTGTGCTGCGGTTTAAAAACATGCCGCTGCTTAAAGAAGAAGATATAGTAATTGTAAAATAAAAAACCCCTTACTAAATGTAAGGGGTTTTTATTTTGTCAGCCTGAAATATTAAAAGGCATTTACTGAATAATAATCTTCTTTGTAGTTACATTATTTGCATCTGCCACTTTCACAAAATATATTCCTTTGGCAAAGCCATTGGTTTTAATTTGTAAAGTTGCATCCGTTGTTTTTTCTTCAAACAGTTTCTTTCCGCTGATATCAATTAAAGAAACAGTAATGGGCTGTATATTGTTTTTTGAAACCAGCACATTGATGAAATCAGCAGCCGGGTTTGGTGCAATCAGCACCTGGTAGCTGCTGCTGAACAATACGCTTTTTGTAGCTGAGTATTCAAAACGGCCGTTGTTGTCCACCTGCTTTAACCGGTAGAAATTAATTCCTTTTGCAGGATTGTTATCCATAGCAGTGTAATTAATTTTTACATTGCTGTTGCCAGCGGCATTTACAACTGTTAAGGTCTGCCAGTTTCTTCCATCAACAGATTTTTCAATAACAAATTCTTTGCTGTTTATTTCCTGTTCGGTTGCCCAGCTAATTTTTACAGCATTATTTAATTTTTGAACTGCAAAAGAACTGAGTTTAACAGGTATAACGCCTGCACTTGTAGCAGCAAATGTAAACGGACTGAATGCATTGACACCGGTAACAGTTACATTGCCAGTCGTGCCATTATTAGCACCACCGGGCGTGCCAGCAATATCATTCCAGTCTATTGTACCAAAATGCGCCATCCGGATAGCAGCAGGGTTGTTTATGTAACTGTTTGCATCCGTATAATTAAAAGTAAGGTCAACAGATGTTCCGGTATTTTTTGTAATGACCCAGTATTCATTGTTGCTTACATTATAAGCAGGGTATGTTGCGGAAGTGGCCGGATTAATTGCGTAATTGCCATAACCTGTATTAAAATATTGCACAGAATAATTATTGCCACCAACAAAGTTTGCAAAGGCTACAGGTGCATATTTGCTTCCTTTACCAACAGGGTAAGTAAATGCTGCCGCTCCGCTTCTTCTCATTAAACCATCTACAAAAGATGTGGTGGAAGCACCGCTTACTGTAGCAGTACTACCGAGTGTTAATGTAGCGCCGGTTCCCATAACAGCCTTACCTTTTGTAAGGGTTAAACTTCCGTTTACTGTTACGTTATCGGCAATAACAATTGAATCTCTTGTAAGTGCAGGGTCAAGATTAACGGTTAACTGGTTTAGTGTTGAGCCAGTTGCAAAACGTAGTATGCCTGCTGTGCTGGTTGCTGCATTTGCTTTTTCAATACTAATGTTTGAGTTGGCTGTACTTATTTTTCCTAATGCCGTTGTAGTAATTAAACCAGCTCTTATTATTTTAAGAGTTGTATTATCTAAAATCAACGTTGTTGCAGTAGCCCCTCCCTGGTTAAGGCGTAATCCGCCACCCGAAGTGTTACCCAGCGTAAGATTAGTACCAGGGGAAACAATGATATCATCATCTGTACTCGTAGTGTCTCTTTGCAAACGGAAAAGGAATACATCTACACCAGCTCCATTAATTGCCTGCAAACCCGATGAACCATTCATAGCAAGTGTAAGCCTTGCATTATCGCCTGTGGGCAAAGGTTCAAATGTAGTACCGCCGGTAAAGTTTACATCGCCAAATGCATTTACTGTGCTAAAAGGGCTTGGTGCGCCATTAAAGTTTATTACGCCGCTGATAGTGAGGTTGCCACGAATTGTTGTAGTACCGCTAGATAAAATTTTAATGCCGTTTGTTAGTTTAAGATGATGATAAGAAAGTGTTGCTACTTTAATAGTATCGGTTGTTGTTAAACCTGCCTGTGCATATTCAACTGTAGAGCCGGTGGCAAGATTGTTAAGGAATGGCCTGCGGTTGTTTTGTATTACCAGCGTAGCATTATTCAATACATCTACTCTTGATGCCGAAGTGATAGAATCAACGCCGGGCAAAACAGTTAATGTCATAGCAGCGGTTCCGTTGCCCACAATAATTTTAGCAGTATTGCCAGCATTGGATACATCCCAAACACCTGTATAATTTGCATTTGCCTGGCTAATGATATTAAAATTCTGGTAAGCTGTGCTAAATGCCGCTGGTGACGGGCCGGTGCCATCTGTAGTATTGCTCCAGGTTCCAAGGTTTGTTAACCCAAGGTTGGCTTTTGTGTTATAATAATTTTGATAAACGCCCCCTGCAATATTTACAACAGCATTGGAAGCAGCCCCACCGCCGCTGCATGTTGCAGTTCCAGCTAAAGCACCCTGCGGTGCCGAAGCATTTACCCTTACATAAATAGTTGTAGCATTTAATGTAGGTGCAGTGTAAGGAACTGAAAGTGATGAAGGGTTGGTAACATATCCTGAACCACTACTTAATGAAACCTCGATGCCTGCTGATGGAGCTATTGATACGGCAGCTCCTGATAATGTGGAGCCTGAGATAGTAAAAGTTTGTGGTGCAGTAGTAACACCCAAGTCGGCAGTAAAAGTTAAAGAGCTGGGGTTAACAGAAAGTGTTGCAACAGGGCCACTGCATAAATTTGCAACAGTAGCAGAATTGCGTGGGGCTGGAGCCACGGCAGAAAAATCTGTTGAATTATTATTTGCATCTGTACATCCGTTGCCAGCTCTTATTAACGAAGTCGTATTACTTGCTGTTGGGGCTGGCGAAGTTTCGGAACAACTGGCACCTGAGCCATAGCCAACAACGTCTACGACTGTAGCACCTGAGCAGGCTGTAGCTCCGCTTAATGCAACAGCATTATTTACTAAAGCTACTTTACCGGTGGTGCCGGATAAATTGACAAGTGTATTTGTTAAATCGGCTGCAGGCAGTGGAGAACCAGTGGCTCCGGTAGCCAAAGCAATAAGAAAGTATTTGCCTGCACCAACCGATGTGCTTGCAGGAATAGTAGTTACCGACCATGAGGTACCTGCTGAAGAAGCATATTGAACACTGTAACCGCTTATGTCTATTGAAGAAGCACTGGCGTTAAACAATTCAACAAAATCCTGGTTGTAGGGAGCACCTGTGTTGCCTCCACCTCCGTATACCTGGCTGATTCTGATTTGAGAAAAACAGGTAAACGTAATAGCAGATAGAAAGACTAATGTAAAAATTTTCTTCATGTTTGTGTAGATTTATAATGTAAAATTAAATTTTAATTAGCGATAAACCATTTTGCAGGTGCAATACTTATTCACTTTACAAAAAGATAATTTAACGGGTTGAACAGCAAAAAACCGGAAGCAGTTTTGCAGGATAAAGAATCTTACTAAAGATACAATTTTTAAAAAGATGCTGCCTGATTATTATACAAAACTGCATAATAAGGATGGAAGATACTGCTGTCAGCATCCAGTGCATTTTCATTTTTTACTGCCGGGGTAGTTTTAAACATTTCGCTTAATATGCTTGCCAGCCGCAGGCCGGCCTTCAGCAACTGATGCTTAATAATTACTTTGCTGAATTCGATATACTGGCGGTCTAAAAAATCATTTTTGAAACTGTAAACAGTATCCAGATAAGACCGGGATTGGTTATACCATCTTAGCACAACTATTTGTTTTATGCTGTCCACCTGGTTTTTCAAAAGCGAATCATATACAGCAAGACAGTTTTCCATTGATATTCCTTCTGTTTCAATAATCTGGGTATCCCATGCACTGTGCAGGTTGGAGGCAAAATTTTGGGCATTTACCATGATGGTATTGCCGCCTTTATCACTTGCATAGCCACAATGCAGCGGCTGGTGCAAATCGCCTACCAGATGAAATATAAGGAGAAGGTTCCTTTTAATTTCTTTCCTTTTCATTTTATCCATTTGCCTCAGCTCGGTAATGGCCGAAAACAAAACAGTTATCATGTTTCTTTCATGAGAAGTATTGTCAAATTTTTCGCCCTTTTCAAGGTCCATATAGTGCCAGGTTCTCATATAATCAAAATAACTGTTGCTCCGGGAGTCGTCCATCCAGTTGGCAGCTTCTTCAAAACTCAGGTTTCCTAAATATTTCTGTACTTTAAGCCGGGTGGAGTCATCCAGAAAATGAAAGGCAAGTTTACCCACCAGTTCGTGGCCGGTTTTTCCCCATGCAAAAGAATTTGATGGAATTGTAAAAAACAATGCAGCTAAAACAACAGCAATGATGCCTTTTTTCATATAATCACTATTTGGGCAAATGTACTTAGAAATACTTTCAGCAAATCTAAATGACTATTCTTGAATTCACATTTTGTTATTGTTAATATCCTTTAATATGGCTAAAGTTTAGTAGTTTGCGGCGTTTTCAACAAACCTATTTATGAGAAAATTTATACCCCGGTTAATTATTGTAATGATTGTTTCGGTTTTAAGCCTGAGTGCCTTTGCGCAGGTACCGGAAAAGCCAGTAATTGATACAACCATTGCTGAAGAAGCAAAAGAAATTGCACTGGATAATATCCCGGTTGTTTCGCTTGACGAAAATGATGCACAGGACGGCAGCGCCCAGAATATTTCGGGCCAGTTAAATGCCGGACGTAATCCTTTTTATGATGCTGCCAATTTTCATTTCAGCGCAGTAAGGTTTCGCATTCGTGGATATGATTCCAATCTTTCCAGCACATTTATGAATGGCGTACCCATGGAAAACCTTGACAATGGTTTTACACCTTATGGCTTATGGGGCGGCTTAAATGATGTATTGCGTAGCAGAGAAGCAACACTTGGCATGCAGGCAATAAAATTTGGTATTGGCAATCTGGGAGGCGCCACTGCATTGGACACAAGGGCTTTTAAACAATACAAACAAACCAAGTTCAGTTATTCTTTATCTAACCGTAATTATGTTCACAGGGTTATGTACACCCACTCTACCGGGCTTACCAAAAAAGGCTGGGCATTCTCCGTTTCGGGAAGCCGCCGCTGGGCCGATGAAGGATTTACTGACGGAACTTATTACAACGGATGGTCATTATATACAGGCGTTGATAAAAAATTTAATGCCCGCCACATGCTCTCTTTTGTGGCTTTTGCCACGCCTACCGAAAACGGCCGCCAGGGTGCATCTACCCAGGAAATGGACAGCATAGCCGGCACCAATTTTTACAACCCTTACTGGGGTTATCAAAATGGTAAAAAAAGAAATGCAAGCGTAGCAAAAACTTTTCAGCCAATGGGAATTCTCACACATGACTGGAAAGTAAATGCAAAAGCTTCTTTACTTACCGGAATTTCTTACTCTTTAGGAAACCGGAGCACAACAGGCCTCGACTGGTATAATGCATCGGACCCCCGCCCCGATTACTACCGTTATTTACCAAGCTACCAGACAGACCCTGCAAAGGCTCAACAGGTATTGAATGCCTTGCTTAATAATGTAAACCTTCGCCAGATTGACTGGGACAGGCTGTACAATGCAAATTATGCAAACACAGAAACCATTCACAACGCCAACGGCATCACTGGCAATGATGTTACCGGCAAAAGGTCCGTATATATTGTTGAAGAAAGGGTGATACACACTAACAGGTTTAATTTTAATACAACCTTAAATGCTGCAATTAATAATCATATTGATTTAACAGCGGGGCTTACTTATGAGAACCAAAAAAATAATTACTATAAAAAAGTAGATGACTTATTGGGTGGTGCTTTTTATGTTGACATCAACCAGTTTGCTTTAAGAGATTTTGGCAACGACCCCAATGCAGCTCAAAACGATGTTAATAATCCTAACCGTATTTTAAAAGAAGGAGATAAATTCGGATACAATTATAATATCAATATTCAAAAAGCTGCAGCATGGGCACAGGCTGCGGTAAAATTCAAGAAACTAAATTTCTTTGTAGCTGTTGAACATTCTTACACACAATTCTGGAGAGAAGGAAAAGTAAAAGCAGGCTTATATCCCAATAACTCTTTCGGTGTTTCTAAAAAACAAAATTTTTATAACTACTTTTTCAAAAGCGGCGTTTCTTACAAATTAACCAGTGGCAATTATTTCTTTGTAAATGGTTCTTATGTTACCAATGCACCGTTTTTTGAAAATGCATATCTTTCTCCCCGGACAAGAGATAATATCCAGGCTAATCTTCAGTCAGAACAAATTTTATCCGGCGAAGCAGGTTATGTACTAAATTCTCCAACAGTCAGATTCAGGGTAACTGGTTACTACACACAGTTCAGGCACCAAATAGATGTAATTTCGGCTTACTCTGATATTTACCGCACATTTGTAAATTATGCTTTAAGCAATATTGGAAAAACACATGCAGGCATAGAAACCGGTGTGGATGTAAAAATTTACAAGGGCTTTAGTATAAATGCGGCTGCTTCTTTTGGAAGGTATTATTATGATACCCGGCAGAATGTTACTGTAACATCCGATAACAATGCCGCAGCACTGCCCACCAACGACCCCACTATTTATTCTAAAAACTTCAGGGTGGCAACGCCGCAGGAAGCTTATACGATTGGATTAAATTACCGGTCGCCAAATTATTGGTTTGTGAATCTTAATTTTAATTACTTCGACCAGATGTGGCTGGGTTATGACCCACTTCGCAGAACTTCGGCAGCTGTTGACGGTGTAACACCTGATTCAAAAGACTGGCATAAAATTATTGACCAGACACAATTAGATGCCCAGTATACTTTGGATGCTTTTGCAGGATTTTCGTGGCTGATGAACAAACGTTTTAAATCGCTGAAGAAAAGAACAATTTTTACTTTCAGCCTTGGTGTAAATAATATTCTTGACAATCAAAAAATGGTTACCGGCGGATATGAACAGCTTCGCCTGGATCCTTACCGCCTTAACCTGGATAAGTTTCCTCCAAAATTATTTTATGCTTATGGCTTAAATTTTTCTGCCAATCTCGGACTCAGATTTTAATCAATACAAATTAAAAAACAAACGCTTTAAATAAAATACATCATGAAAAAATTTTTAAAAATTTCCATCGCAGCGGTTCTGATGATTACTACTGTTGTATTCATTAATTCCTGTAAAAAGAAATTTGACCAGCCCCCTTCTTATGTGGATCCTAATGTGGTTGCCAACACAAGCATCAAAGCGCTGAAAGCAATGCACACCCTTGGTGGCTACGAAGCTATAACTACCGACATCATCATTTCGGGTGTTGTTGTTGCCGATGATAAAAGCGGTAACTTTTATAAAGAGTTGTACATTCAGGATGCATCCGGTGCTATAGCACTGGAACTGGATGGCACCAATTTATATACTTCCTATCCTGTAGGCAGAAAAATATTTATTAAATGCAAAGGGCTTTACATGAGTGATTATGCCGGCATGATTCAACTGGGTGTGATTGACAACAGCATTCCGGGTAATCCTTCTTTAGCGGGCATTCCTTATACACTTTTTGATGCCTACATTGCAAAAGGTGCTTTCAATAATACAGTAACGCCAAGATCAATAAGCCAGTCGCAATTGACAACAAACATGCAGGATACTTTATTAGGAACGCTGATTCAATTAAGCGGTTATGAGTTTTCGGCAGGCGACACCAGTAAAACTTATGCAGATACTTCCTCGGCAAAAAATTCGGTAAACCTTACTATAAAAGACTGCAGCGGAAATAACATTATTATAAGAACAAGTGGTTACTCCAATTTTGCAGGCCAGCACCCTGCTGGTGGTAACGGAACTGTTGCAGCTATTTATACAAAATACAATACAACACCTCAGTTGATACTCAGGGATCCCGGTGATGTGAAATTTACAGGCCCCCGTTGTTCTTTGTTTGAAGAGGATTTTAATACCATCGGCACAAACAGTGCAACACTTACACCCTTGCCCGGCTGGAAAAACATTGCCGAAGTTGGTGGTGCTCTTTATAAAAATGCAGTTTTTGGAAGTACAAAATGTACCAAGGTAGAAGCATTTGGTACCGGTGCAGCAATTGTAACAAGCTGGCTCATCACTCCTGCTATAAATTTGCCGGCGGGCACAACACCAAAATTCAGTTTCCTTAATGCAGCAGGATATGACAATGGTGCAACTTTTAAAGTTTTTATTTCTACTAATTATAACGGAAGCAACACACCGTCCGCATCAACCTGGACTCAATTGCCTGCTACTATCTACACAGGCCCAGGATCGGGTTATGGTAGCCTGCTAAGTTCTGGTATAATGAATCTGTCTGCTTATGCCGGTCAGACTGTTTATATCGGTTTTAGGTATGATGGGGCAGACCCTGCATCCGGAACAAAAAAAACAACCACATTTGAGCTTGACGATGTGAGGATATTGAGACAATAATTTTTTAGTTTGAAAAATAACACAGAGATGACAGCTTTTAAGAAGCTGTCATCTCTGTGTTATAAAAATTTATAATGATGAAAAGAATTTATATTTTTATTTGCCTGCTGTTTTGTGGTTTGATAAATATGGCGCAAACAAATCCTGCACC
Source organism: Bacteroidota bacterium (assembly GCA_031384415.1). Taxonomy (GTDB): domain Bacteria; phylum Bacteroidota; class Bacteroidia; order Chitinophagales; family Chitinophagaceae; genus Ferruginibacter. Next base: position 4,208 of record JANNAM010000085.1, on the reverse strand, counting down.
TCAGGCTTTACCCTATAGTCAGAATTTTGCTTCTTTCACCGGTAGTGCCAGTGCATATCCTGCAGGCTGGCAGGGCTGGACAATCAACGGAAGTACATCCACCTCATATCCAACAGCAGTTCCATTGGCCGACCAGGTATTGGCCAGCGGAACCGCTTCGGCCAACTCTGCAGTATCTGCTTTTGTAGGTGATGCGGTTGGTAAAATTGCTTTCTTAAATACTTCGGCTGCTTTAAAATGTTTTGTATTATCTGTCAATACAACAGGCGTAAGCCCTGTGCAGGTTTCTTATCTTGCTGCAACACAAAGACAGCAGCTGGCCAACAGGATCGGGGGAATGGGTTTGCAATACCGTGTTGGAAACAGCAGTACGTTTACAGATGTTGCAGGTAGTGAATACCTGAATGATTTAGCCGCCGATAACATCACTGGCACAGGAAGCCTTAACCCACAAACAAAAACGGTTACATTACCTGCGGCTTGTAACAACCAGCCTGAAGTACAGTTACGCTGGGTTTATCGTGAAGTTTCGGGTGCAGGCAACAGGCCGGGGTTTTCGGTAACAAACGTTGTAGTAAATAATGGCAGTGCAATAACACCAACCTTAACAACAACAGGAACCATTTCTGATTTTGGCAATGTGGTTATTTTAACCAGTTCAACTTCGCAGTCATTTAGTTTATCAGGCACAAATCTTACGGGTGCTCCGGGTAATATCACAATCATAGCACCTTCAACAGATTTCCAGGTGTCTAATAATAACAGCACATGGGCGGCTTCAACAACGGTACCTTATACATCTGCCACATTAGCTGCTACTCCGGTATATGTTCGCTTTACTCCACAAACTATTGGGTTTAAATCGGGCAATGTAAGCATTACAGGTGGTGGTGTAAGTTCGGCAGTTACAGTTGCTGTAAGTGGAACGGGTGTAGCGCCTGCAACACCAGCATTATCTGCTACGGTATTGGCTGCTTTTGGAAATATTTGTGTTAACACAACAGTTGGCCCAAATTCATTTACTCTTTCGGGCTCAAACCTTACTTCAGCAAACATAACGGTTGGCCCGTTATCAGGTTTTAGTTTTTCAACTGCCTCGGGCGGAACTTATACAGCATCTTTAAGTTTAACACAACCCGGCGGAACTTATTCGCAGGCCATCTTTGTTAAGTTTACACCATCTGCAGTACAATCTTATAATGGTAATATACCGGTTGGCGGCGGTGGCGCAACATCTATTAATGTTGCAGCTTCCGGTGCAGGGGCAAACAATCCTCCATTAGTAACAACAGGCACAGCTTCGGCTATTACAACAACCACAGCAACAGCAGCAGGCACTATATCATCAACTGGCTGCACTGCGATAACATTATATGGAATTGAATACAGCACAACCAATGGTTTTGCAAACGGAACAGGTACACAAACTGCTTCTACTAATTTAAGTGCAGGCGCTTTCAGTTCCAACCTCACTGGTTTATTGCCAAGCACAACTTATTACTACAAAGCTTATGCTACTAACACAGGTGGTACAAGTTATGGCACACAACAATCATTTGCTACATTGTCTCCAGTTTTAAGTGCAACTGCAATCACTGCTTTTGGAACATGTATTAATACAACTGCAGGCCCTTATTCATTTACATTAACCGGCACCAATCTTTTAGCAGGCAATATCACTGTTGGGCCACTTGCAGGTTATACTTTTTCAACCAGTGCTACAGGAACTTATACAGCAAGTTTATCGCTTTCACAAACCGGTGGTGCATACAGCCAGGTGATTTATGTAAAGTTTACGCCTGTAGCTCCTGTATCCTATAATGGAAATATTCCGGTTTCGGGTGGCGGCGCTACAGCCATTGTTGTAGCAGTTTCTGGTACAGCACTTAATATTCCGGCAACTGTAAGCACCAGAACTGCAACAGTACTTTCTGCAAATGCTGCTACATTGTATGCCGATGTTTTAGCTATCGGTTGCAGTGCTTTAACAGAATATGGTTTTGAATATAGCAGCATATCAGGTTTTACAAATGGTTATGGAACAAAAGTGGCTGCTTCTAATTTAGGCGGCGCTGCTTTTTCAATAACTGCAAATGGATTGGTTCAATCTGGTACTTATTATTACAAAGCTTATGTTGTAAACAATGGCGGCATCAGTTATGGTACTGAAAAAACATTTAAAACAAAAGCAATTCCGGCAGGACTGATTATTTATTCCTCGCCCATTAACCGTGGAGGAAATATTCACTATACACTTGACAATGTTAAACCCGGTCACTATGCTGCAAGAATTTACAACAGTACAGGCCAATTGGTTTTTCAAAGGGATATCATTATGCAGGTAAATTTTATTGATGATAACTTCACCATTCCGGCTAAATTAGGAGTGGGACGTTATGTACTGCAAATAACCAATTCGGAATTCAGAAGAGAAAAACCGTTTATGATAAGATAAGAAGAAAATATACTGACAAAAAAAGGCTGCAATTAAATTGCAGCCTTTTTAAATTTGAAAAAAAATTATTTCTTATTTGCTATCCGGCTCCGCATAAATAAACTGTTGATACTTTTGTTTTCAAAGGCATTCCGTATGGTGATGGCAAATAATTCATCGGTGCTTACCACTTTTATCTTTTTGCTCAAATCCTTCACTGGTATTGTGTCGCATACAACCAGTTCTTCCAGTACGCTGTTATCAATATTTTGATAGGCATTGCCGCTTAATACCGGGTGCGTACACAAAGCCCTTACACTTTTGGCACCCTTTTCTTTAAGCATAAAAGCGCTCTTTGCAAGAGTCCCGCCCGTATCGCAAATATCATCCACTATAACCACATCCCTGTCGTCCACATCGCCAATAACTACCATACTGGCAATTTCATTGGCTCTTTTCCTGTGTTTATCACAAATAACCATTTCACATTCAAAGTAGGTGGCATATTCCCTTATGCGGTTGGCGCTGCCCACATCAGGCGCTGCAAACGTAAGGTTGGGCAGTTTTAGCTTTTCTATGTAGGGTATAAATACAGCCGACGAATCCAGGTGGTCAACCGGAATATCAAAGTACCCCTGTATCTGCGGTGCATGCAAATCCATAGTAATAACCCTGTCGGCACCGGCGGCTGTAAGCATATTGGCTACCAGCTTTGCACCAATGGCTACCCTTGGTCTGTCTTTCCTGTCCTGCCTGGCAAAGCCATAATAGGGAATCACTGCAATCACTTTATATGCCGAAGCCCTTTTAGCAGCATCAATCATCAGCAGCAGTTCCATCAGATTGTCAGTAGGTGCATATGTACTCTGTATTAAAAACACAAACTTCCCCCTGATGCTTTCCTGATACTCTACATAAATTTCCCCGTCACTAAACCGCTGAATATTTACTTTGCCCAGTGGCTCACCAAATTTCTTTGCAATCTTTTCGGCAAGGTATTGAGAGCCGATTCCCGAAAATAATTTAGCAGTTGGTTCCATAATAATTTTTCAGTTTATATTTTTGTTTACCGGCTTTTGTATTTTGTGGCAACATCGTACCCGCCATGGCGGGGCTCACTTATACAATAAACCATTATTCAACTTTTACAGAAGCGAAAAAAACAGGGCAAATCAGTTTTATCAGTCCAATCAGCGTATCTATCCCAGTGGCGAAATTATCATTTAAAAACAGATGTTTAAATTTATATTATGGAAAATTTCAACAAGCCTTCCACATCTATTAAAAACTGGGCCCTCGATGACCGCCCCCGGGAGAAACTGCTAAACAAAGGTGCTTCATCACTTAGCAATTCAGAACTGCTTGCCATACTCATCAATAATGGCAATAAAGAGAGCTCTGCCGTTGACCTTGCCAAAGAAGTACTCCGGCTAGGGCAGGATAACCTTAATGAACTGGGAAAGCTGACCTTAAAAGAATTTCAGCAGATAAAAGGAATTGGGCAAGCCAAAGCTATTACTATTGCTGCCGCCCTTGAACTGGGCCGCCGGCGCCAGGCGGCTGCCACATTAGCTAAACCCATTGTAAAATCAAGCAGCGAAATTGCCCAATACCTTAGGGCAGTGCTGAAAGATTATACTTATGAAGTATTTGCTGTGATGTTTTTAAACAGGGCAAATAAAATAAACCATTTCGAAATAATCAGCAAGGGTGGCATCACAGGTACTGTTGCCGACCCAAGAATCATTTTAAAAAAAGCGCTGGAAGAAGATGC
>JANNAM010000075.1:0-16684 GCA_031384415.1 Bacteroidota bacterium | reverse complement strand
CGTTTGCATCGCCAATTGCAAGTTCTGTAATTTTTACCGCATCCCCGGCCATGCCGAAGCTTATATTACCGATATTGAAACCTATAAAACAAAGATTGAAGAAACGATAAAATTTGGCGGCGACCAGTTGTTGCTGCAGGGCGGCCATCACCCGGAGCTGGGATTGAGTTTTTATGTAAATCTTTTTAAAGAACTAAAATCTCTTTATCCAAATATTAAACTGCATACACTTGGCCCACCAGAAGTGGCGCACATTACCAAATTAGAAAAATCAACACACCTGGAAGTATTGAAGGCTTTAAAAGAAGCCGGCATGGACAGCCTGCCCGGAGCCGGTGCAGAAATTTTGACTGACAGGGTTCGCCGTTTAATAAGCAAAGGAAAATGTGGCGCACAGGAATGGCTGGATATTATGCATGAAGCACATAAACTAAACATCACCACATCTGCCACCATGATGTTTGGCCATGTGGAAACATTGCAGGAGCGTTTTGAACATTTGGTTAAATTAAGAGAAGTGCAAAGCCGCAAGCCAGAAAATGCAAAGGGGTTTTTAGCATTTATTCCATGGACGTTTCAGGATGTTGATACATTGCTTGCAAAAATAAGGGGCGTACATAATTTAACAACTGCCGAAGAATACATCCGCATGATTGCCATCAGCCGCATCATGTTGCCCAACATTAAAAACATACAGGCAAGCTGGCTTACTGTTGGCAAGCAGGTAGCACAAATTTGTTTAAACGGCGGAGCAAATGATTTTGGCAGTATTATGATTGAAGAAAATGTAGTGAGTGCTGCCGGCGCACCACACCGGTTTACCAGCACAACCATTCAGCAGTCAATTAAAGATGCTGGCTTTGAACCCCAGTTACGTAACCAGCAATATGAATGGAGAGCAATTCCGGAAGCGATAGTGGAGCAGGTAATTGACTATTGATATTTATGGTACAACAAACCGGTAACCAATTCCTTTAATGGTGAGTATTTCCAGTTTGGCATCGGCTTTTAAATAGCTACGCAGTTTGGTAATATAAACATCCAGGTTACGGGAGTTAAAAAAATTATCGTTACCCCACAGCAGGTTAAGTATATCCCGGCGGTCAATTATTTTATCCCGGTTTTCATACAAAATTTTCAGCAGCTCACTTTCCCTGAAAGAAAGTTTTCTTTCATCGCCATTGTTTTTTAAAACCTGGTGGTTCAAATGAAAGGTGAAGTGCCCGATTTTCACCACGTCTTTTTTTTCATCGGGTTTTTTCTCCCCGTTTTTATAACGCAATACATTTTCAATACGTACAATCAGCTCTTCCATGCTAAAGGGTTTGCGTATATAATCATTGCCGCCGGTTTTAAATCCCTTAACCAAATCTTCGGTTTGTGTTTTGGCGGTTAAAAAAATAATGGGCACAGCATTGTCCACTTCTCTTATTTCTTCTGCAATGGTAAAACCATCTTTGTTTGGCAGCATGACATCCAGCACACAAACATCGGGGCGGTGTTGTTTAAATAAAGCAAGTACTTTGTCGCCGTCGGGTTCCATCACTACATCATAGTTGCGGCTTTCAAGGCTTTCTTTTACAATCTTGCCCAAAAACAATTCATCCTCTACATATAAAATTTTAGCTGCCGGCATTTTCTTTGGGTAATTTAATGATGAATGTTGTCCCCTTTCCCTCCTCACTTTCTGCATTTACCGTTCCCTTATGCCCTGCAATAATGTGCGCCACATAACTAAGGCCAAGGCCGTAGCCTTTTACATTGTGTTTATCGCCTTGCGGCACACGGAAAAATTTATCAAACACTTTGTCTTTGTAAGAAGCTGGAATACCAATGCCATTGTCTTTTACTGTCAGCGTTATTTCTTTTTCTGTTGCCTGGATGCTGATATTAATTTCAGGTTTTCCTTTGCTGTACTTTAAAGCATTGTCTAATAAATTATACAGCACACTGGTTATGTGCATGCGGTCGGCCATCATGGTAAAATCTTCTCCCGTGGTTTCCAGTCTTACATCTGCACCAAATTTTTGAAACTGCAGTTGCATAGAATTCATTACTTCTTCAAGCAATTCTTTTATATCAAACCATTCGTATTTCAGTTCTACCTGCTGCGTTTCAAACATTGAAAGGCGCAATACTTTATCAACCAATAAAGATAGCCGGTTTAGTTCCTGGCCGGCTATTCCTAAATATTCCTGTGTACGTTCGGGATTTTGTAATGCATTAAAATTTTTCATGGCTTCAATAGCAACACTTACTGTGGCGATGGGAGTTTTAAGTTCATGAGTAATGTTGCCGATGAATTCATTCTTGATAGCAGTCAATCTTCTTTGTGCCAGCAAGCTTCTGTAAATAAAAATAAATGAAATAGCAGTTAATGCGATTAAAAGAAATGAAAGTAATAATTGTATGCTTATTTTTTTAAGAATATATATGGTGGCATCTTCAAATTCGGCACGGTAAAAAACGGGGCTTAAAAACCCAACTGGTACTCCGTGAGTGCTGAATAATTTTGCAGCGTTGTTGGTTTTAATTGAAATTTTTATTAAAGACGAATCTTTTGGGGGCGCAACTGTTTTAGTAATATGATAACCCACATTAATTCCTTCTTTTTTAATCAGAGCGCTGTATAATGAATCTACCCTGCTTACCGGAATGCTGTCATTGAGTGCTTTATTCCGTTCCAAAAATTTTTCTATATGGGGCGCTGGCACATTGTTTTCTTTTGTATCAACATAAACCACCGTATCTTTTTTATTCTTTTTTAACGGCGTAGTAATTTCCGGCGACCCCGATTCTGAATTTGTGTTAAGCGATATCACCATTTTTCGCTGCAACGAATCTTTTTTAGAACCCTTTGTTCTTACTTCCTGGATGCTGCTGATAATATCCGACATAAAAAGATTATCGCCGGGCAATCCTTTAAAAACCATTGTGTCGCCGGTAAACCTTTCAGCCTGCAACCTGTACATCGTTTCCCTGAAAATAATGTCGGCGGTTTTTTTAAAACTGGTATTCTCTTCCTGGTACAGCTTTTTTATCCAGTAAACCTGGAAGGCGGCAATCAGTAAAATAGTTACCGCCATTAAAATTTTTGCTGTGCTCAATTTATTCATGATGCAGTAAAGCTACTTCTTAAAACAAATGTATTTATGCTTCATTAACCTTAATTAACCTTAATGAAAGGCTGGTTAACCTGCTTTCGAAAAGGGTTCAAATAGTTTTGTACTGCTAAAAATAATTTTAAAAAACAAAAACATAAGTCATGAAAAAATTATGGATGGCAGCCACTGCATTGCTGTGGCTGCAAACAAGCGAAGCACAAATTAAAGAGGGTAAAATTACCTACGAACAAAAAATGGATGTGTGGCGACGCATACCGGAAGATAACCAGCAAATACGTGCCATGATGCCCCAGTTTCGTACTGCAAAATTTGAACTGCAGTTTGCCGACAGCCAGAGTTTATTTAAGCCTGTTGAAGAAGAACCCGACCTGTCCGAACAAAATAATGGCGGCGTAGTAATTCGCATGGGCGCCGGTGGCGAAAACGAATACTATAAAAATTTTATCACTCAAAAAGCTATAGAGAAAAGAGAATTGATGGAAGAAGTTTATTTGGTAGAAGATTCCATCCGCAGCATTGTATGGAAGCTGGAAGAAGGCGAAACAAAAAACATTTTGGGTTACGCCTGCAAAAAAGCAACCGGCAAAACAGAAAGGGGCAGCGATATCGTTGCATGGTACTGCGAAGAAATTCCTGTGGCCAGCGGCCCGGAGCAATTCAATGGTTTGCCGGGCATGATTCTTTCAATTGATGCCAACAAAGGCGAATTTGTTTTTACCGCAACTGCATTAGACCAAAAGGTTGAAAAGAAAAATATTAAAGCCCCCGCCAAAGGGAAAAAAGTTAACGGGGCAGCGTTTGCAAAAATTCAAAAAGAGTTATTTGGCAACCAGCAAGGCCCTGTAAGGATGATTGTAAATGATTAAGAGCTGTGTTTTATTTTAAAAGCAGTTTGCCAAACTTTTGCAACTCGGCAATTTCGGCAGCGGTCAGCATTTCGTTATTGTTGTATTTTGATTTAAGAAACATCACTCTTTTATGCTGAGGATATTTTGCAAGAATGTCTTGCATCAGCTTGCCGGCTGCCTCATCTTTTGTTTGCATCGCCGGCAAATTTATTATGGTTGATTTATCCCTTGTTGGTCTTTTCTTTATAATAGCTTCCAGCGTTGCCAGTTTACTTTGCTGAATGCTATTTGTTTTTATTGCCATGCTGTGCAAACCTTCCAGTTGCTTTTTACTAAGGCCGCCACGTTCGCAATATTGCCGGTAAATGCTTTGTATAAAAACCGAAGTGGGTTTTAACTCTACCATTGCATTTAATACATCGTAAATAATATTGACTTCCGGTTTTGAATTATCCATCTTATTAAAAAGTAAACCGTGAAAATAAGAAAGTATATCAAAAGCTTGCAGGTAAATATTAATTTGCATGAATGAAACAGCTGTTGTATTTATTCTTTTTACAGTTTGCAGTCAGCGGATGCAACGACCCGGAGTATAAAAACCCACACATAGTTATTGAAACAAACCTTGGAGATATAGAAGCTGAACTTTATCCAGACAAGGCACCAAAAACTGTTGCTGCTTTTTTAATGTATGTTGATTCGGGCTTTTACAAAAACAGTTCTTTTTACCGTGTTATTTTTAATGAAGGGTTCAGTACTGCTTCCAACACCGGAGTTATCCAGGGTGGCACATGGCCTTCGGATAATAAAGAACATCCGATAATAAAGGGCATACCGCATGAACCTACCAAACAAACAGGTTTAACGCATACCACCGGCACCCTTTCGATGGCACGTTCGGCGCCGGGCACTGCAAGCACCGAGTTTTTCATCTGCATCGGCGATCAAACCCAGTTTGATTTTGGAAGCCAGTATCCGGCAGACGGGCAGGGCCTTGCTGCTTTTGGAAAAGTTACAAAGGGTATGGACATTGTTAGAAAAATTCAGGAGCAGCGAAGCAGCGGTGAAAACTTTGATGAAAAGATTATCATTAAAACAATAAACCGGTTGTAATTTTTATTTACAATTGTGTGATAATATATTTGCAATAATAAACCCTGCATTTAATTTTCATTTAACCCAAACTTAATTTTTATGAACTTCTTCACCCGCCTTAGTAATGGATGGAAAATTGCGATGAGCAGTTTTGATGTTTTAAAGAAAAATAAACACCTGCTTATTTTTCCTGTACTGTCTGGAATTTCTATGCTGCTTATTATGGCATCGGTTACCATTCCTGTTTTGGCAGCCGCCGGATGGGATGCAGCTAATATTGATATTGCCACAGACAATGATGCCTTGTTTTATCTCTATACTTTTTTGTTTTACCTGGTTAACTATTTTGTAGTGGTGTTTTTTAATATGGCATTAATACATTGCACCAGATTGTATTTGCAGGGCGAAGAAGTAACAGTGAGCGCCGGTTTAAAATTCAGTGCCAGCAGAATTGGTGCTATTTTTTCGTGGGCCATTTTTGCTGCAACCGTGGGCACCATTTTAAAAGCAATACAGGAAAACTCAGGATGGGCAGGTAAAATTATTTCAGGCGTTCTAGGTATTGTGTGGGGCGTTACCACTTTTTTTGTTGTGCCCATTATTGCTTACGAAAACCTTGGTCCGGTTGCCGCTTTCAAACGATCCGGGCAAATGATGAAAGAAAAATGGGGCGAAAGCCTTGGGGCTACTTTCAGCCTGGGGCTTATCCAGTTTTTAGCTGTTTTACTGGTTATTATTCCTTGTGCATTAATAGCCATTAATTTTAACCCTTTTATTGGTATCGCATTGGGTGTGTTGCTGATTTTTATTATTATGGCAATCTTCAGCGCTGCCGAATCTATTTTCATCAGCTTAGTTTATCAGAATATTAATGGTAAAGTAGAAGAACATTTTAACCAGCAAATAATTGACGGGCTTTTTGCAAAGAAATAAAAACTGATAAATTTTATTGTAATAAAAAAAGGAGTTTTAACCAAACTCCTTTTTTTAAAATAATTATATATTCTTACTTCATTCTCTTAAAATCCAAATCCTGAAAGTCATAACTAAAATCTGTCAGCGGCGAAATGGCGTTCATCTTTATACCACTTGCTTTGCCGCTGTTGTCTAAATTAAATTGCACAAAAGCATCTGCATCCATGCTGCGGTCGTCCCATTTTACAATAAAAGTATTACCCTTGTAATACAACAGGTCGCCGGTAAGTTTGGGTGAACGTTTTGCATCAAATCTGGGTTTGCCATTTTTTACAGCTATGGTTATATCGCCCAGCCATTGGTCGGTATATGTTCCGGTAAATGAACTGATGTCGGGTTTTGATGTATTACTTTTTTGTGCAGCTTCAATCTCCTTCCACACATTGCCGGTTATTTTTTTTGCATTTGCTTCTGTAGCAAGCACACGGTCATAGTTTTGTTTCACCCTGTTCATTCCCTTAATTCCAAAATAGCTGTCTTTTATAGTGTTGGTAATAGCGGTAAAAGCCGCACCCGATTGCTGGTTGGTAAAAACTATAATGCCCAGCTTTAATTCGGGCAACAATGTAACCTGCGTAACAATTCCAGCAAGCCCGCCGGTATGTGTTGCCTGTTTGTATCCGTTTACATCACTTAAGCCCCAGCCCAGCCCGTAGCTGTTAAAATGTGTGTTGTAAGGTGTGAGCCTGACAGGCATAATGGTTTGCGGTGTCCACATTTCTTTATGCACTTCTTCGCTAAAGAGTTGCTTACTCAATCCATCACCATATTTACCATTGTTCATCTGCATTGTTATCCATTTGCACATGTCGGTAAGGTTGCTCCAGATGCCGCCTGCCGCATCGGCCACCTGTGTAAAATCTTTTCCAATCACCTGCACTTTTCCCTCCACCGGTGCATGAGCATCTATCACATTGGAAGTATCTTTCAGCCTCATAAAAGTTCCTGCACTTGCAGTCATTCCAAGTGGGTTCATCATTTTTGTTTCAATAAAATTTTCCCAGCTTGTACCCGACACCCTTGACACAATTTCTCCGGCAACAATATAAAGCAGGTTATCGTAATCATATTTTGTGCGAAAAGAAGAAACAGGTTTCAGGTAACGCAGGTTATGAATAATATCTTTTAAAGTAAAGTCATTTGCTTCGGGCCAAATCATTAAATCACCTGCACCCAGGCCAAGGCCGCTGCGGTGCGTTACCAGATCTTTAATGGTAAATTCATCGGTAACATAAGGATTGTATAATTTAAACTCCGGTATGTAATCAGTTACTTTATCATCCCAGTTTAATTTTTTTTCATCCACCAGCATACCAAGCGCTGCTGTTGTAAATGCCTTACTGTTGGATGCAATGCCGAACAAAGTATTTTCGTCTGTTTTTAATTTGCTGCTAAGTGAGCGAACGCCATATCCTTTTGCGTGAATAATTTTTCCGTCTTTCACCACCGCCACAGCAATGCCAGGCACATCAAATGTTTTTAGCACCAGGTTTGTCAGCGAATCTATTTGTGCAGATGTAACGGGCTGCGCCATTGCCTGCAACTGAAACAATGCAGCAACGGCTGCTGCAATAATTAATTTTTTCATCCGTAATATTTTTTGTGAAAGAAGGAGATACTAAATTAGGATTTTATTAAGTACCTTAATTATGTTTAACAGGTAAGTGCATTTCTTTTATTAAATAATCTTCATGAAAAAAATACGCTGGGGCATTTTAAGCACTGCTAAAATTGCAAGGGAAAAAGTTATTCCTGCCATGCAGGCTGGTAAATATTGTGAGGTAGTTGCCATTGCTTCCCGAAATAAAGAACAGGCTATTGCAACAGCAGCCGCATTAAATATTCCCAAAGTGTTCGGCTCTTATGAAGAATTGCTGAGCAGCAGTAATATTGATGCAGTATATATTCCCCTGCCCAATCACCTGCATGTAGATTGGGCTATCAAAGCACTGCAGGCGGGCAAACATGTACTGTGCGAAAAACCAATTGGGCTATCTGTTGACGAAACAGAAAAGTTACTGGCAGTAGCAAAACAATTTCCGCAGTTAAAAATAATGGAAGCATTTATGTACCGCTTTCATCCGCAGTGGCTGCATGCTAAAAAATTAGTGAATGATGGAGCTGTTGGCGAATTAAAAAATATTCAGTCTTTTTTCTCTTATTATAATATTGACCCAAACAATATCCGCAACAAAAAAGAAACCGGCGGCGGCGGCATGATGGATATTGGCTGTTACTGCATTTCAGTTGCCCGTTTTATTTTTGGTAAAGAGCCAACAAAAGTTTTTGGCAATGTTGAAACCGACCCTTTGTTACATACTGACATATTAACTTCAGGGATATTGGATTTTGAAAACGGCAGCTCCACATTTACCTGCTCAACACAATTGATGCCATACCAGCGTGTGAATATTATTGGCACACAGGCAAGGATAGAAATGGAAATACCTTTTAATGCACTGCCAGATAAACCAACCTGTATTTGGCTGCATACAAAAAACGACAGCGAAGAAATTATTTTTGCCGCAGTTGATCAATACACTTTACAGGGCGATGCGTTTTCTAAAGCCATTTTAAGTAATGAAGCCTTGCCCACAAACCTTGAAGATGCAGTAAATAATATGAAAGTTATAGAAGCTGTTTTTGAAAGTGCCGACGACGGCGGCTGGAAAACAATTCTGTAAAATATTATTTGGTATAATAGGCAATATCCCTTTCGGTGTTAAAATATATTTCGCCGTTTTTATAACTCTTCTGGGTTATCCAGTTGCCCGTTTTATCAAAAGTATATTCATTTGTGTACTTGTTAATTTTCCCCTTTTCAGTAACCAGCTCTTCTGTTTCGATTCCCTGTTTATATTTCATCGTCTGGGTCTTGTAGGGTTTTCCATCTTTGTCTTTTGTTTCCTGGCTTGTCATCCTGCCATCATCATCATAACCATAGATGATTATTTCATAAATAGTTTTATCATCGGCCGCCTTGCTGGTTTCTTTTATAAGCTGGTTCTTTTTATCATACACATATTCTGTTATGCGGTACACTTTGCCATCTTTTTCCTGCTCCGCCCTTGTTTTCCTGTTGGCAGCATCATAGCTCTTGCGTACGATATAAGTAGTTTTATATCCCGGGAAAAAACTTTTATCTTCTGTGCAGTTTCCTTTCTCGTCATAAACAAAGGTTTCCTTTTTGTCGGAACCATTTAAGCCAAACCTATCAGGTGAAACCTGTTTTGTATAAATTTCCTCTACCCTGCCCTGGCTGTTGTATTTATATTCTTCGGTTGTAATCAGTTTAAAATTGCTGTTGTATTCTATTTTCATCAGGCGTCCTTCTTTGTAATAATAAGAATTATCACTTGCCACTTCTTCCACTTCGCTGCCAGGTACGTACAAAACCCTGCCTTTCATAAAACCCTTATCATTGTAAAGGTGCATATTACTTAACTGTCGTTCCTCTTTGCCATTGTTAGCTTTTACAATTTTAAAGTTTCTTACATTCTTTACTGCTCCCTTCAGTCCATCCTTTTGCACATCTGTTTGTTGTGCTGCCGCTCTTATATTAAACAAGCCTGCAAATAAAATGAGTAATAAATAATTTTTCATTTTTTTGATTTTTGTTTATCAAACTTATAAAAATTAATACAGGAAGCTAATACCCTGCGGCTGGTATTTCTTGTTACAGGTTATTGTCAAACTGCATCTTTTCCTCATGCGGTTTTTTTATTTCTTTTCCAAACCGGTAGCTGATGCCAAGGTAAATAACCGGTGCATCTCTTTTTGCAACAGCGGCCTGTTTTAAGTAAGCTGATGTAAGTTCAGATTTTTGCTGCAGAGTTTTAAGAAGGTCGGAGGCGGTTAACAAAACTGATACTTTCTTTTTGAAAAAATCCTGGCGCATGCCGGTATTAAATACAAAAGCTGCATACGATTTTCCCTGCGGCGTTAACCTGGCCGAACGGTAGTTGCAACTTAACTGCAGCATGAAATTTTTTGTAATGGTAAAGCTGCTGTTGAAATTTGTACTCATTGAAAAAATAGATTTGCTGCTGCTGTATCCAAGTGCAGATGCATCTATCGTGTTGTAAAAAATATTATTACTAAGGCTTGCAGAGAAAAACGTTCCGGCTTTGGCCGAAAAAATCAGTTCCAGCCCGGCGGCCTGGTCGTTTGATAAATTTTGCTGTATGGTAAGTAAGGTAGAATCATTAACAGGCACTGTTACTGTGGTAAACCCGTTTTGTTTATAGCGGTAATAAAGGCTTGGCACAAAAGAAAAATTTTTGTTTTGCCATTTAAATCCCATTTCAACCGAATGAATTATTTCGGGCAGCAGTTTAGGATTGCCTGCCTGCAGGTTGCGTGGGTCACGGTATTCCGGAAAAGGATTGAGTTCATCACCATCGGGGCGGTTAAGCCTTTTGCTGTAATTCAACTGCAGTTCGCTTTGCTTTATTTTCCAGGAAAGATGCAGCGTAGGAAAAATTTTAAAGTAGCTGTTGCTGATGAGTGAATCTTTTGTTACCAGGTTGCCCCTGATGCTTACCGGCTCGGCCCTTAGGCCGGCGGAGTAACCAAACCTGCTGTAACTATGCTGATAGGTTGCGTAAAAAGCATGAATGGTTTCTTTGTATTTAAAATGATTGCTCTTCACCAAATCTTTTACAAACTTATGTTGTGCAGTATCATAATACTCACCAAAAAAATTCTGGTCCAACTGTGCGAACGAACCTGCATAACCGGCTTCCAGTTTTGAATCTTCCGACAATGGGTTGCTGTAATCAATAGTCAGTTGCTGCTGGTGGTCGCCTTGTGATATAAGCGTATTGTCAAAAGAAAAACCAGTTGACGGATAATAATATATATCGGTATAATGATTGTCTTCTACTTCATCCGATGCCGATGCATTGAACTCAACCCTCAGTTCGTGATCTTCTTTTAAAAAATTATGTTGCCAGTAAACTGTTGCATCTTTTTCTTTTTCAACTTCGGGGTCATTTCTCAGCCGGTCATAACTTTGCAACATCAAATGATTCTTATCAAAAAAATATTTTTGAATGGTATCCTTCTTTACCATTTTGCGGTAAAGATAATTGCCCGATATACCAAAGCTGTTGCGGCTGTTTAAAGTAAAATCAACACCCAGCGATGCAATATTTGATAAAGGGCGGGCCCGTGACCTGTTATCTTCTGTGTAATAACTTTCTGTTTTTCCTGTTGAGTCAAAATAAATTCTTTCAATATTATTTTTACGAAGGCGGCTGTCCTGCCTTATGCCGTAATTACCAAACAGGTTTAGTTTACTTGTTTTATAATTCATTCCTACATTACCATTGTACCTGCTTTTGTTGCCGCCATTTGCAACAACCGATCCGTTCCATCCGCCCTTTGTATTTTTCTTTAAAACAATATTGATGATGCCCGAAGTTCCATCAGGCCTAAACCTTGCCGGCGGATTAGTGATTACCTCGATACGTTCAATAGAACTTGCAGGAAACTGCTGTAGCACCTGCGCCCTTGTTTTGCCCATCAGCGGCGATGGCCTTCCATTAATTAATATCATTACATCGGCTGAACCACGCAGGCTTACATTGCCATCAATATCCACCTCCACCGACGGAACATTTTTAAGCACATCGCTGGCGGTGCCACTTTGCGCCATTATATCCTGGCTTACATTATATACTTTTCTGTCAATAGAGGTATTAAGCAATGATTTTTTTGAAGTAACAACCACTTCATTCATGTTTGCATGCAGTTGCACTATTTCAATTTTACCAAGATTAATTTTTTGCTGATTAGTTATTGAAAGTGGCTGAATGTTTTTTACATAACCTATAAAAGTACAGGTGAGTAAATAATTGCCGGCAGCAATATTTGCAATGATAAATTTTCCTTTTTTATCTGTGATGACGGATTGAACAACTATGCTGTCGGTTTTATTTATTAGCTGAACACTAGCAAATTCAACTGGCAGCGCCGAAGATTTATCTGATACTATGCCCGAAACAGATACTCCTGTAAGCTGTGCAAAAACAGTTATTGAAAAAAATAAGGCACAAACAAGAACAAATATTTTTCTGTTATACATTTACCGGGCTTGTTTTTTTTTGAAAAGTAAATTTACTTAATAATTACCTGCCTGTGTTAATTCATCATAGCTTCGCTGTTTTTTAAGGGCTGCTGCCCTAGCAATAACAAAACCTTTATTCCGCTAATTTTACACTAACAAATCGCCGCCAAACAAACCCTGCGAAAACAAAAGCAATGACAGAAAACGTAAAACCGCTTATACCAAAGTTTACTCCTTATCAAAAATTAGTAATCACATTGCTTGCCCTTACCCAATTTTCTGTTGTACTCGACTTTATGGTAATGTCGCCACTGGGCGATATACTGATGAAATCAATGGATCTTAAACCAACACAGTTTGGTTTTGCCGTATCGGCTTATGCTTTTAGTGCTGGCATATCAGGCTTGCTTACTGCAGGCTTTGCCGATAAATTCGACAGGAAAAAATTACTCTTGTTTTTTTATACCGGTTTTATTGCAGGCACATTATTTTGTGGTGTCAGCAATTCTTATCACATGCTGATAGCCGCCCGTATCGTTACCGGTTTGTTTGGCGGTGTTATTGGTTCCATATCGCTGGCCATCGTAGCCGATCTTTTTCCTATTGAACAGCGTGGCCGTGTTATGGGATTTATGCAAATGGGTTTTGGTGCAAGCCAGGTGCTGGGCATTCCAATAGGATTAGCAACTGCTAACCAGTGGGGCTGGCAATCGCCGTTTTTAATGATTGTTGGCCTGGCTGTTATTATTGCACTGCTTATAATGGTAAAACTACAGCCGGTTAATAAACATTTGCTTGTGCAAACTGACCGGAGTGCATTGGTGCACTTGTGGCATACCATTGCAAAACGCAATTACCGCATTGGATTTCTGGCTACCGCCATGCTATCCCTTGGTGGCTTTATGATGATGCCCTGGGGCAGCGCTTTTGCAGTTAACAACCTTAATGTAACTACACACCAGTTACCCATTTTATTTATGGTTTCTGGCATTGCTTCGCTAATCATCATGCCATTAATAGGCAGGCTCAGCGACCGCATAGACAAGTTTACCATTTTTACCATTGCTTCGGTATGGCTGATTGTGATGGCGCTTATTTATACCAACCTTACACCGGTTCCATTCTGGATAGTGCTGGTGCTGAACATTCTTTTTATGATTGGTATTATGAGCCGCATGGTGCCGGCAATGGCATTAACATCCTCACTTCCCAAATTGCAGGACCGGGGTGCTTACATGAGCATCAGTTCTTCGCTGCAGCAAATAGCCGGGGGCATTGCTGCAGGCATTGGTGGAATGATTGTGGTGCAAAAAACCAAGATAAGCCCCTTAGAACATTACGATACCCTTGGCTACGTAATTACGGGCATTACTATTGTGAGCATCTTAATGCTTTACAGGGTGAGCAGGATGATAAAAAAACAGCCGGAGGCGGATAATAATTAAACGCTGGAATGATTTTCAAATAATATTCTTTAAGGTTCTTATTTGCCTGATGACTGGTTACCAGAACCGGAAAGCTTTGAAAGAAAAAGATAAGCGATAAACAAAACAATCATCACCGAATCGGCATACACAGCAGTTCCTGCTCCAAATCCAAGATATGATTTGCCATAGGTTAATACAAGTGTGATGAATATTAGCTTGCTGATGCTGGCAATAACCAATGAAAATTTTCTTACTGCCGGAGTAAAAGCCCCGTAAATGAGCATAATTCCCATCAGGCCTATTAAAGCTCCCCAGTTGCGAACAATGATTTCTGTTGGCTGCTCTTGCACGGTAACACCAAAATTAGCATTAAGCGAAGCCTGAGGAGAAATTAACGCCAGGAACATGGTGCAGGTTAAAAGCCCCGAAGCAAGCATAACCCATTTAAAATTTGATACAAAAAAGTGCATGGTTTATTTTTTTTGAATTGAGGAAATGACTTAATGGTTTCAATATTACAACAATTCTTTTTTATTTTTTTTAGAAATAATATCTAATTCATAGGGGTTAAAAGATTTGAACCATGAGTGGAGATTTAGAAAAAAAGTTTCGGTCTCTCTTCAATCCTATTAAAACCAAAACAACAAAACCGCCCCACTTTCGCAGAACGGTTTCTATTATTAACTCATGACCTATACTTTAAAAAGTTCTTATCACAGCCCTTGGCCCGCCACTTACCTGCTTTTGAAGGCTGTAGGTGAAGCCAGCGGTAAAGTATCGCTGCAGGGTTTTGTACTGTACATCTTCTACATAGTTGGCATTTCCGTTTCTGTCCACACCAATGTTTTGGTTCAGCAGGTCAAAGGCGCTTAGTTTTATTTCGCCCTTTTTGCTTTTTAATATTTGTTTGCTGATGGAGGCATTCCACAAAGTAACATGCGTATTGTAGCCGGCACTGCGGCCGGTAAAAGCGCTGTACTCCACATTGCTGCTTATGCTGAGTCCTCCTTTTAGATTTAATGTTGCATCTATTTCATACAGCTGCCGCCAGTAATTATTATTTAAGGCAGCTTGTAAACTATAGCGGGCCTGGTTGTAGGCCCCCCTTGCTTCGGCAGTAATGTCAAGCAGTTCTTTATAGCTGTAGTTTGCCGATACCCCTGGCGCCAAAGAAAGATTACCGGTTTTATTTTGTGCACCGTTTATAAAATTAACCGAGCGGTTGTAATTGATATTGGCACCAAGGCCAAATCTTGTGTTTAGTTTTTTTACACGAAAACCCCTGTCAACATTTACATTTATATTATGCACAGCATTTGCATTTACAGGCATGCTTGTTCTTGCGCCTGTGTTGCTGATAACATCGCTGTTAACAATGGCATGTTGTGTAGCTGTATAATTTACAAACGCAAACAGGTTTTTTTGTTTACCCATGTTGGCATTAAAAAACTGCATGCTCACATTGTGTGTGTGTTCCTGCTGCAAAGATGGATTGCCTGTTGTAATGTTCAACGGGTCACTTACATTCTGCACAGGCTGCAACTGGCTGGCCGTTGGCTGGTTGGTTGATGTGGTGTAATCTATCCTTACAGATTTAGACCTTGTAATATTATAGTTGAAACTGGCCAGCGGCAACACATCGGTAAAGTGTTGTCTGATGCTGAAGGCGCTGTCTTTTAAATGGCTGTTCAATATTGCATACTGCACATTGGCACCTGCAGACCAACTGAATTTTTTTTGCTGTGCCCTCATACTAAGTCCTCCGCCCATATAATTGTAGCGACTTTCAAATGCATTGCTCAGTATCTTATTCATCGCATCATGCTTTCCATTTACTTTATTGTAGTCATAGGTCTTTCGGTCAAGATCGCCAGTGTTGGTATTGTAAAACCCACGCAGCTCCAGCAACGATCTTTTGCTTAATGGCTCGGTATAGCTGATGTTGCCGCCATAACTCTGCATAATGCTGTTAAGCTTTGTAATCTGGTTCAGTGTGTCACGCTGGTTTATCACTCCGTTACTGAAAAAATTACTGATAGAATTTTGCGTACCATTTGCCCGGCTGTCGTTATACTGCATGGCAGCAGTTGCCGAAAAAGTTCTTCCCTTTTTTGCAAACTTATGTTTAAACAACAGGTTGTTATTGGTTGTATATCCTTCTGTGTTTGCTGCAGTATTTGTAAAACCGTTGTTCAGTTTTTTATCTCCTGGCACAAAAGATTCATAATCGCTCTGCCCGGCCTTCTTTCCTTTTTGATAACCCACCAGCGATGTTAGCTTGATGGAATTAAATGAATCTATTTTACTGTCGGCACTAAAGTTCAGCCGGCTGCTTTCTGATTTGCTGCTGCTCTTGCTGTTTTGCCGGTATGTAAAGTTATTACCCGGCAATATATTCTGCCGGTTGGTATTACGTTCGTTATTCAGGTCAAGATTATTATAGAGGTAACTGGCGTTGGCTTCGGTTTTCTTATTCCATGCATCGTTATAATTAAAACCACCGGCAATGGTTTTGGTAATGCCCTGGTTATTGTTGATGCCGGCAACTGGCAGGCCAAATTCATCAGGGTTATCGTTGTTAATGATAATTCTTGCACCGCCGCCACTCATCATCTTCCTGGCCTGGCCGCTAAAGTTAAGCATGTCCATAATAGAGAAACCCTGGCGGTTGGTATTATTAGCCATGCCTATTGCACTCAGTTGCTGGTTGCCCCTAAACCTGTTTATATTAAACTGACCATCAAAGCGGTTGTCGTTTCCTGCGGCAGCACTTACTTTACCAAAGGCTGCATTTTTTTTATCCTTCTTCAGTTTCAGGTTGATTGTTTTTTCTGCGTTGCCATCATCTATCCCTGTAAAAGTAGCCTGGTCGCTTTGCTTGTCAAACACCTGCACTTTATCTAATGCATCGGCAGCAAGGTTTCTTGTTGCCATCTTTGGGTCGCCATTAAAAAAGTCTTTGCCATTTACCAGCACACGGTTTATCTTTTTTCCATTCACCCTTATGGTGCCATCCTTGTCCACTTCCACTCCGGGCATCTTCTTCAGTATGTCTTCTACCACTGCATTGGGTTTTGTTTTAAATGCTTCAGCATTAAATTCCAGTGTGTCTCCATTCACTACCACCGGTGGCCGCTGTGCAGT
>JANNAM010000063.1:0-6618 GCA_031384415.1 Bacteroidota bacterium | reverse complement strand
TTCCACCACCTGCGCCACCAACTCTCTTGTAGGAACAATGATGAGTATCTGCGGTGATTTATCTTTTGTAAATTTCCATTGCCTCAGGCAGGGCAGCAGGTAAGCAAATGTTTTGCCAGTGCCGGTTTGTGCTATCCCACACACATCTCTTCCCGACATCACAACAGGAAATACCCGGTGCTGAATAGTGGTGGGATTGGTGTATCCAAGTTCATCCAGTGCGGTAAGCAAAGGAGTGTTTAAATTCAAATCATCAAAAGTCATAACAATAAAAAGGTGAACTGCGAAGGTAGCTTTTAATTATTGGGTAGATTTTAATGTCAATGTACCTGCAACTTTTAAAAGCAAATAAATGACTGTGTATTGTATTTTTTTCTCATCTCGAAAAACAGCATTACAGTAGAATCAACCTTCAGCTTTTTAATTTGTTACTTTTGCCATCCTGCAAAATGATAAGCAGGGATATAAAAGCATTAGAGACTCATGGCGAAAATTGCAATCAACATAGCAACCGGAAGTTTGCAGCAGGAAGAAATTATTGTAGGGATTGATTTAGGAACTACTAACAGTTTAGTAGCAATCATTCATCCTGAAACCAGAAAACCATTGGCTTTAAAAGAACATAACAGTTCTTCATTGGTTCCATCAGTAATTTATTTTGATGAATCGGGTAATGTTATTGTTGGCGAAGAAGCCAAATTAAAATTGATCAGCCATCCGCAAAACACTATTTTTTCTGCAAAACGTTTAATGGGAAAATCCTTCGATGACGTTAAATCAAACGCTTCGTTTTTTTCGTATAAAGTAATCGATGATAAAACCGATGCTCATGTAAAAGTTCAGGTAGGTAATAAATTTTATTCTCCAACCGATCTGTCGTCTTTCATTTTAAAAGAATTAAAACAAAGGGCAGAGCATATTTTAAAAACACCGGTTAACAAAGCAGTAATAACCGTACCTGCTTATTTTAATGATGCACAAAGACAGGCAACAAGAGATGCAGGAAAACTTGCCGGGCTGGATGTTTTAAGAATTGTGAATGAACCCACAGCTGCAAGTCTTGCCTATGGTTTGGGATTAAATAAAGAGGAAAGCAAAACAATTGCAGTATATGATTTGGGTGGCGGCACGTTTGATATCTCTGTTTTAAACATCAGCAATGGAATTGTGGAAGTGCTTAGTACCAATGGCGATACTTATTTGGGCGGCGATGATTTTGATAATGCTATTGTAAAATACTGGGCAGCAAAAAATAATATCACCGATGATGATTTAGCATCAAACAAAACTTTGTCGCAGTCATTGCGCTTAAAAGCAGAGGAAGCAAAAAAATATTTATCATTTAACGAAAAATTTGAAGCAGAACTGAACGGCGATTTGCTTACCATTACAACAACCGAGTTTGAAGAATTGATAGAGCCTTTTGTAGATAAAACAATTGGCTGCTGCAAAAATGCTTTAAAAGATGCAACACTTTCAGCAAAAGATATTGATGTAGTTGTAATGGTTGGCGGCAGCACAAGAGTACCGCTGGTAAAAAACTCGGTGAGCAAGTTTTTTGGCAGGCCGGTAAATGATTCAGTTAATCCCGATGAAGTGGTTGCATTGGGTGCAGCAATACAGGCAGATATTTTGGCAGGCAATAACAAAGATTTTTTATTGCTTGATATTACACCATTGAGTCTTGGGCTTGAAACTGCCGGCGGGTTAATGGATGTATTGATTCCCCGAAATTCAAAAATACCCACCAAGGCTTCAAGGCAATACACAACGCAGGTGGACGGGCAGGGGAGCATGCGTATTTCAGTTTTTCAGGGCGAAAGGGATTTGGTAAGAGACAACCGAAAACTTGCTGAATTTAATTTAACCAAGATACCCGGTATGCCGGCAGGCATGCCAAAAGTGGAAGTAATTTTTTTGATTAATGCTGATGGAATACTGGCAGTAAATGCTAAAGAATTAAGAAGCGGTGCTGAGCAAAGCATTGAAGTGAAACCGCAATATGGTTTAACAGATACCGAAGTGGAAACCATGTTGCTTGATTCTATAACCCATGCAAAAGATGATATTGCAGTAAGGGCGTTGGTGGAAGCAAGAACAGAAGGTGAGCAATTATTACAAACTACGGAACGTTTTATACAGAAGAATATGATTTCTTTAAGCAAAGATGAAATGATGCAGACTGCAGCGGCCATGCAGGCTTTGCAACTGGCATTAACGATGGAAGACAAAGACCTTATACATAAAAAGGTGGAAGAACTGAATGATATTTCACGGCCTTATGCCGAAAGGGTGATGGATGAAGCAGTTGCTGCGGCTATGAAGGGGAAGACGATTTAGATTTTAGGGCAAAAAATAAAATACTGCATACTAAAAATGAAATTCCGCTGAGCAGCATCATCCATTTTATTAATGCTGGTTCAAACGAAAAGGTAATATTATTTTCTCCTGCCTTAATTGGTGCATAAATAAAATTATACCCGGCTTTTTGCACTTCTATTTTTTCATTGGTGTTATCATAATACCAGTGCGGATAAAAATTTTGTAGCAGTACCAGGTTGTTTTTATTTTCGGAATGAATGGATAGAGATATTTTGGTTGGGTTATAGTTCTTGATTTTTGGAGGATAGTGCATTGTGTCATAGCTTGTAATAATTACAATGCTGTCTGTAATTATTCCGGCAGTAAAAATAAAGGGATAATTAGCTATACTTAACTGGCTATTTTTTTCTGATGCTTTAAAATATGTATCAGTGTTGTTTAGTAAAACCGGGTAAAAAGCTTCTTTTACCACACCAATTTGTTTGTTATACATGCTCCAGTCACCAACCAGGCCTTTTTCTTCAGCACTTAAAGTGTCGTTGTATTTTATTGGCTGTAGTGCCGGAATGGGAATTCCATTGGGTGATTTGTTCAGCACAGCCTGCACTTCTGCCACAGAGGCCTTGCCTGCACCTGTGTAAGGAATATTAAGCAGGCAGGCTATAATCATATCTGCCACTACAATTTTTTTCAACAGGTTCCAGTTGCTGTTTATTAGTGAGTACTTGATGCCCCATAGTAATAGCAACTGAATGCAGCCCTGTACCCAGATAGTATCATAAAAACTGATGGCATCTACCAGTGCTTTTAATTTTTGAGCCATACCGTTTTCACTAATAATATTCTTCATCGAAAACACAAAACTGTCTTTTGATCCAAAAGCTTTCATCATACCGGTAATGATGCAGGCAAACAAAATAATTTCAAGGCTGTAATAAACCCATTTAATAATTCCTTCGAATTTATTTTTCTGTTCAATAAATTTGTTCAATTCCAGGGCAGCAATAAGAATAAAACAGAGTAATGCAAAAATCCTGAATTCTCCATTAAGCCTTACATAGCCAATCATCGGTAAAAATTTGTAAGCAATGGTTTTAAAAACTCCCCCCGAAGCCAGCAAGGCAAATGCAAGGCCGGTATATAACAAAAATTTTTGCCAGCCGGTTTTGCTGCGTAACAATGCCAGTATAAAAAACAACAACAGCGTTAAACTGAAATAACAATTTCTCATCGAAATATCAGTGTTAAAAAATGCATCATTTTTAACAGTGGAAAAAGGTAGCAATGTGCTTATCCAGCTTTGTGCTGTTGACGGATTGGCAAGCGAACTGGCTAAACTTATTTTGTTGCCCCTGCTAAAATGCGGAAGTATATCTAAATAACCGGTAATCATTCCGGCACTTAACAAAACAAGTAACAGCAAAAATACCAGGTGTGAGATGCTTAAGCTTTTAAGTCTTGATGTTAAAGGCTGATGATTTTCATTTTTAAAAAAATAAAAAATCATGATGGCTAAAAAAAAGTAAACAGCTCCTATTGAAATACCAGGGTGAGCAGATGCAATGAGCAAATAAAAAATTATAGCTGATAGTACAGCATTTTTTAAAGCAAACGGCTTGGTTAAAACTAAGTAATAACTCCACAGGCACCAGGGTAAAAATGCAGCGCCACTCAGCCAGTTAAAATGCTGCAGGTGACCAACAGTGTAGCCACAACACATAAAGGCGATGCCGGCAATTATTTTTACTTGCTTATTAATTTTACCAAGTGACAACAGATTGTACATTCCCAGGCCGCCCAATAAAATATAAAACAGCAGTTCTAATGTAAGTGTGTAAGTATTGTATCCAGCAGTGGATGCAATAAGCCATGTGATGGGGCTCCAGAAGCCGCTGCTCATATCACCGTATTGCGGAATACCAAAATTGATATAAGGGTTCCATAATGGCAGATGGCCTGCATGGATGCTTTCGCTCATGAAAAATTTTGGCGGAAAATAACCATTGAATGTATCGTTCTTCAAAAAAAACTGGAACGAAGCAATGGGAAGAAAAGCTGCAATTAACACAATTAAAAAAAACAAAATAATTTTTATTGAAACCCTGTTTGAATTTGTGTAAACTTGCATGGAATAAAAATACACTATTCCTTAAAAAATGAGCAAAAGAACTTTTGATGACTTCAATGAGTACGCCAGTAACTATCGTGCCATTCATTCGCAGAATGTAAAATTGACCGGTGCAGACAGTTTTTATTTTGCAGAACATAAAGTAAATGAATTAAAAAACTATGAAAAGACTGACAGCATAAATATGCTTGATGTTGGCTGTGGTGATGGCATGACAGAAGTTTATGTTCAGCAGTATTTTCCATCATGGACAGCGGAAGGAATAGATATTGCAGCCCAAAGTATTGCAGAAGCAAATGACAGAAATTTAAACAATGCAAATTTCAATGTGTTTAATGGAACCGACATTCCTTTTGCAGATAATTGTTTTGATATAGTATTTGTTGCTGCTGTTTTGCACCATGTAGATTTTTCTTTGCATGAAAAAATCCTAAATGAAATATACAGGGTGTTGAAGCCCGGCGGAAGATTGTATTTGTTTGAGCACAATCCAATAAACCCTGCAACAAAGTACCTGGTAAAAACTTGTGTGTTTGATAAAGATGCCCGGCTGCTGGGTTATAAATATGCAAAGAGAATTTTGAAGGCAGCTTTGTTTAGTTCATTTAAAAGAAAGTTTATTCTTTTTTTTCCCCGCTGGAAAATATTTAAGCCATTTTTTAAAATAGAAAACCTGCTGGGCTGGTTGCCTCTGGGCGGACAATATTATTACCGTGCCGTAAAATAAAGCTGGCTTATTGTCAATCAGGAATATTGGTTTTATCAATGATGTACAATTGCCGGTTGCGGACAGAATCATTGATACGGCTGATATATTCTCCAATAATACCAATGCTTAATAACTGTATGCCTCCTAAAAATAAGACTGTTACCATGATGGACGCCCAACCGGTAATGGTGTGGCCCCAAACTAATTTAGCAATCAAAACATAAATGATAAACAAAAAGGCAAGAAACGAAACAATCATGCCGCTCATTCTTGCAAACCTGAGCGGAAAATTTGAAAACCCTGTGATGCCGTCAATGGCAAAGCTCATCATTTTGCCATAACTGAAATTGCTTTTTCCATTTTTCCTTTCTTCTCTTTTGTATTCAATAAAAGATTCTTTAAAGCCAAGCCATGCAATCTGGCCACGTAAAAATTTATTATGTTCTTTCATTTTTAAGAGTTCTGTGCAAACCTTCCTGTCCATTATTCTGAAGTCGCCGGTATCAACAGGAATATTAACTGATGTAATTTTACGCAGGATGCGGTAGAAAAACTTAGCAGTTGCTTTCTTTAAAAAAGATTCGCCTTTTCGGGCATTTCTTTTTGCATAGACAATATTGTATCCTTCTTTAAGCTTGTTAAATAAGATTTCAATAATTTCCGGGGGATCCTGCAAATCGCCATCTATTAAAACAATTTTTTCCCCACTGCATTTTTCCATCCCTGCAAACAAAGCAACCTGGTGGCCAAAATTTCTGCTGAAGCTGATGTATTTTACACTGGAATCTTCGCTTGCAATTTTTTCAATTGCAAAAAGTGTATTGTCGCTGCTGCCATCATCAACAAGTATTATTTCATAACTGCTGCATATTTTTTTTAGTACAGCACTTAACCTGTTGTACAGTTCATAAACATTTTGCTCTTCGTTCAGTACGGGTGCAATTACTGAAATTTCAATCGCCATTTCAATTAGTTTATTTTATATACTTTGAAAGTTCCATTTTCAAATCTAACCGGAAAACTTAAATAGTGTACTGCTGATGCAGTGTCGCTTTTATTTATAAATAAATAGGCAGGCGCAATTTTCCATCTTTCATCTGCTTTTTGACTGAAGAGTAAATCCTGTAATGCCGCCCTTTTATTTTCTATATTAAAGGTAAGAAACGGATGCGGTATCCATCCTTTGAAGGAAGAATAAAGTTGAATGTAACTTGTAAGGTCATCTCTTTTTTCTGTGCCAATTACCCAGCCTTTTTCTTTTTGTGTTTCAAAAAAATTTATCAGTTGCTGTTCATCTTTATTTAATAGCACACCGGTATTATTTTTTTCAATGCTGCAATAAAACCATGTTATGTTGTCCGATAAAAAAATAAGGATTGCTAATGCTCCAATCAATTGAAGCATCCAGCCTTTCTTGCTTTTTACATAATTCAGCAAAGCAATAATGGCTGGTATTGAA
>JANNAM010000021.1:0-10168 GCA_031384415.1 Bacteroidota bacterium | reverse complement strand
ATAATAGCTGCAGCACTGGAATTGGGCCGAAGAAGACAGGCTTCATCTGCTCTGGAAAAAACAGTTGTAAGAACCAGCCGGGATATTGCTCAATATTTACAAGCCAGTTTAAAAGATTATAGTTACGAAGTATTTGCCGTTATTTTTTTAAACCGTGCCAACAAAATCAATCATTTTGAGATCATCAGTAAAGGTGGTATTACCGGCACAGTAGCAGACCCAAGAATAATTCTTAAAAAAGCGCTGGAAGAAGATGCAACTTCAATTGTATTATGCCACAACCATCCTTCCGGAAATTTAAAACCCAGCTATGCCGATGAAGCATTAACCAAAAAGATAAAACAAGCTGCTCTCTTATTCGACATCAAAGTAATAGACCACATAATTGTGAGCGAAGAAGGGTATTACAGTTTTGCAGATGACGGGAATTTATAAACTCAGCTTAATACTTAAATCCTAAAAGTATAAAATGTTGTTTTAAAATAAAAAAAGCTAACAGATTTTTTACTCTTCGTAACTTGGAACTAAAAACTAAGAACTTGCTTTCTACGCCTGCCCCGTTGGCCCGCCAAAAGTAAAAGGTATTTCCACTGCTTCCATATCCTGTATAGTACCATTGGCAGTTTCAAACTTCTTCACATTATCAATCATGGCTTTCATAAAACGTTTGGCATGAAACGGTGTGAGTATGATACGGCTCTTTACTTTGCTCTTGGGTGTGCCCGGCATTACATTTACAAAGTCTATTACAAACTCGGCATGGCTGTGGGTAATAATTGCAAGGTTTGCATATTCCCCTTCTGAAACTTCTTCCGAAATTTCTATATTAATCTGGTTGGGTTGCTCTGGTAAGTTGTTCATGCACTATTTTTTTACAAAGATAAAAAAGCAAAAGCCCCAAAAGGGGCTTCTGCAAAAATATTATTAAGCTAAAATTATCTTGGGCCTAAATAAGTCCATTGTTCATTAAAGAAAACACGAGGGCCAACTGCTATAACAGAAGGATGAAACATGTGGTATTTTAGCGTCATGTTATGAGAACCATTGTCAAAACGGTTAGTACCTGTTACATCTAATTTAAGGTAACGACCACTACCCGGAGCCTGGTAAAGTGGAGCTCCGCTGCCACCATTAGCAATAGTTCCCCAATAGTTATACATATCAGCTACAAAATCTGTAGATGGATTAAAGGTCAATGTTAAACCTGTAGTACCATAATAGCTGTTTGCGCCGGCATTCATAATAGGATGGTAAACACCGCCAGTCAAAGTCCAGTCATAAACATCATTGGTAACACCTCCGGTAGTAACTACAGCAGCAGTCCAGAAAGGAAGAAAGGGACCTAAAGCAGCATTGGCAAGATCAGTTAAAGTACCAGTTACTTTATAGTAACCATCATACTTATTTTTTACACCAATAATAACCACCATATCTTTTTGCTTGCTGGCAACTTTACCACCTGCATCAGCAGAAACAATACTAAAACCAAAAGCATAAGAATTGTTTAGGTTTATGGCCAATGCATTGGGGATTGTGATACGTATATATTGTGCAAATTCGCCGGGCTTTAAAACCACGGTATAATTTGTACCCACATGCGGTGTAGCATCCGGAGTATAATTAGATGCTGGCAAAGGAATAAAGTTTGTTCCGTTTGCAGCATTGTAATCCGTAACCAAACCCGGATTTTCTTTCACAATCACTGTCATTGTCTGTGCCAAATCTGCACTTTTAGACACATCCCTGCGGATGTCAACCAAATCAACCACCTGTGGAGTTGTTTTAAGGTCAAGGTTTTTTGTGCGTATTAGACCATCATCTGTGATGGCTTTTACAATTGTTTGTCCTGCATCGCCTAAAGGCGTGGGCGTAGTTACTTTATCACAGGCATTCAGCATTAAAGCAGAAAAAGCGAGTGCAGCAATTTTTTTTGAGAAGTTTAAGTATTTCATACCAGAGTGATTTTATGTTGTTATAAAATAAGGCAAATGAATCCCGGAAATCTCCGGGATTCAAATATAATAAATTTTATGGTTTATCCCACCAAACTCTTGCATCCTGAGTATCGCCGCCAGTTAAAGAAGCAATACCCTGGGCAACACCAGCTGGGTTAAGACTGTACTCACCACTACCATACATCATTCTTCTTGGAATTTTTCCTCCTGTGTTTGTAGCATATACAGTTGGCTTGATATCAGGAAAACTTGATCTTTTCCATTCAGCCCAACCTTGTGCCCCATCAGGATATAATGCAATGTATGTTTGCAATGCAATACGCTGCAATTTGGTTGTAGTAGTAGCAGTAGAACCAGCAACTGAAGTTCCGCCAATTGCACCAACACCAGAGCCGGAAGCATAATTTGCACTTCCACCAGCAATATAAGCAGCAGCACTGGAACCATAACCCCAGTAATTAAAGGATTCTGTGATAGCTGCATTGTAATAAGTTTGTGCATCAGCAGTCGTCTGTCCGGCAACCCATCCTCTTTCAACACCTTCAGCTTTTGCAAGTAATACCCATGCAGCACTTACAATCATAACAGAAGAAGTTGTAGTTCTGTTAGCAGGAGATAAAATCAAAGGCCATGGCTCAGGAATTGCAAGTGCAAGTGCCCTTGGTAATCCATAAGGGAAACCAGCGGTGTTTGCACCAAAAGCATTCACCCTTGTATCGCCCATTCCACCCATTAAATCGGTCATTGTTTTACTTTCAGAATAATCCTTACGGCCATCAAACAAATTATACCAGGGATCACTGAAAGCACCACCGGGATAAGTAAGAACAAAATTATCGGCATTTGAAGTAATATGACCTGCACCATCATTAAAAGCCAATGCAAATTCAGTAGCAGCTAACTGACCGGCAAGAGGATAAACTTTACTCATACGCAAGGCAATAAGCATACGTAATGAGTTAGCTAACTTTTTCCACTTTGCAGTACTTCCTGCATAAATGATATCGCCTGAAGGGCCATTACCTGCATCAAATTGCGCAATAGCAGCTTTTAATTCAGCAAGCAGACCCTTATAAATATCTTCCTGTTTATCATAACCAGGGGTTGTGCCCTGTAAAGCCTGTGAATAAGGGATATCACCCCAACGGTCGGTCATGTGCCAGAAGATATAAGACTTCAAAATCCTTGCTACAGCAATCTGATTGTTGTTAGAACCATAAGCTGAAGTAGCAGCTGCAGTTTTAGGATTGGTATTGTAGATAATAATATTCTGCAAATCATACAGCGAACCTGAATAGTTTCCTGCAAAATCGGCAATAGGTGCATTGTACAAAGATGCTTCGGTGTATTGAGTTTCAGTAAAATACTGACTGTACAAACCGCCTCTTGTTTGTGTGGCGAAACCACCCAGACCCGCAAGCACATTCGTCAATAGTGCTGCTGTTATAGGATCGCTGGTTACCGCAGGATTAACATTGGTATCCCCAAAATCCTTAATCTTGTTACAACTGCCCAGCAAAATTGCTGCAGCAACTGCAAGTGTGGTTATTTTGAATGATAATTTTTTCATTGCGTTTGTTTTAAATAGTTTATTATGATTAGAATCCTAATTTTAGGTTTACACCAACTGATCTTGTTCCAGGAAACTGGCCGTCTTCGCCATAAACACTTGTAATTTCAGACGGGTCAAAATCTTTTGTTTTAGCATAAATCAAAACAGGGTTACGTGCCATTACCGAGAAAGTGGCATTTTGCAACCATTTTCCAAGGCCAAGTTTTGCTACTGGAATTTTATATCCAAAGCTTAACTCACGAAGTTTAACGAATGTAAGGTCATACAAGTAATCGTCAAATACGTTTCTGCTAACCAGGTTATGAAAATAATCCTGTGCTCCAACATAATAATTAACAGGCTTACCGGCATTGTCAACACCAAATACATGTACACCACCGCCATCTGCAACTGCATCACGGATAGAGTTTCCTTTATCGTTCAACACAGCAGTACGGGCAGTTAAGCCGGAATAAGAACCCCACATATCAGACAATGAGAAGAATTTACCCCCCCACTGATAGTCAATGTTAACATTGATAGTGAAGTTTTTCAATATAGTAAATGTATTTTGAACACCACCTGTATATTGTGGTAATACACTTCCAAAACTAACATTAGGATCAGCAACATATAAACCATTATTATCCAAAACAGGCTGACCATTTATGCGTTTATAACCACCACCAAACATGCTGCCCCATGGCTTACCAACTTCATGAACAGTGTATGGAGGAGTAATACCACTAAATCTGGCACCATTCGATACTGTAATTCTTGTAATACCTGGAGCAATTGAAACCACTTCATTTTTCAGAAGTCGTCCCCAAGTGGCATTCAAATCCCACTGGAAGTTATTAGACCATATTGGTTTGATGTTAACCTGTACATCTATACCTTTTTTAGCAATTTCGCCGGTATTCAGCAACTTAGCAGTAAATCCACTGGTACCGGTTTGATTAACCTGGTAAGGGAAATCCTTAATTGTGGCATCCCAATATGTTACACTAACCCCAATTCTGTTTTTAAGGAACCGTAAATCAAGCCCAATTTCTTTTTGGCTGTTTACTGATCCATGAATTCCCGGATCAACCAGAACGTCTGGCGTACCCATCAGGAAGTTACCATTCCATTGGTTTGCACCTGGAGCATAAGAAAATCCTGGATAATCATAAACACCAATTGATGCTGGTGTTTCGCCCCATGAAGCCCTTAATTTACCATAAGAAAGAGCAGGTACTTTATCTTTAATTAAATCGCTGAATACGAAACTACCGCCAAATGATTTAATAAAAATAGAATTATCATCAGCTGGCAATTCAGATACCCAGTCATTACGTAATGTGAATTCAGCAAACAAATAGTTGCGGAAACCTACATCGCCCCTTGCAAATACAGCACGGTATTTATTGGCAGAACGTCCGTTACCATAAGAAGCGGTGTTCTTAGAATTTGAAAGATTAAAAAGATTAGGAACATTGAAACCGTTGTTGGTATTGGCAGTTACACTCGTTGACCTTGCTTTTAAAATGTCGAACCCTAAGTTAGCATTAACTGAAAAGTCTTTAATTTTTTTGCTGTAAGTAGCCAAACCTTCAAAATTTTCCCTGTTAGAATAGGTATTTCCAGTACCATAAAATGCTTTTTGACCAGTTTGAGTAGCACTCGTTTCAAGTTCACTGGCATATTTTTGATCGTAGTAAGTAGTGTTTTGTTGTTTACGATAAGTACCACGTATTTTAAGGTCGCTGTTTACTTTGTATGTTAAAGAAACATCACCGTATAATCTGTCTCTGTGGCTGAGATTGCGATTGTAATCGAAATAAGTATAAAAATTATACCAGTAGTTACCACCATAGAAACCTACCGGATTATTAGCATCGTAACCGGAAGGATTGTTATGATTCCAGCTTGCTAAAATACCCTGAGGAGAACGTAAACCACGCAATTCTTTCATCAGGTTCATATCAAGGTCTCTATGATACCATGAGTTGAAAGAACCAGAAGACTGGTTGGCATAAGACTGATCAAATTCTCCCAATGTATTCTGGGTAAGGAAGTTGATATTAGCGCCCATTGTAAGACGGCTGCTCAAATCAATGGTTGTATTAGAACTGAACAGATTCCTCTTTAATGAAGAAGAAGGTATAAGACCTTTAATATCAAGATTTGAATAAGAAAGCCTTGTATTAAAATTATCGCCTGCTTTTGAGAAACTGATATTATTATTGGTGGTTACACCTGTATTATAATAATCACGGTTATTAGTTGGCTGAGGCGTTAATTTGGCTGTTTTGAATGAATATTCAGAACCGGGATACCAAGCATACCATGGAATGTATTCCTGACCTACCATACGTGGCCCCCAGCTTGCATCATCAGAATAATCATGATAGAATTTACCATCCAGTGCTTTCCAGGCATCCGGCTGGCCGGGTATCCACTTATATTGAATCATGTCATAAGAAGCACCGCCAGCATAAGAATTTTGGTAGTTAGGTAATATGTAAATATTCTCAAACTGAATACCACTGTTTATTTCAACACCCGAACCTTTCGCATTTTTCTTTGCTTTTCTTGTTGTAATTACAATTGCACCATTTTGTCCGGCAGGGCCAAACAAAGCTGCTGCAGTAGGTCCCTGTAATACAGTAACGTCTTCAATATCATCTGTACTAACATCGTTTGCATTTGGTAAAATAGTACCATCTACTACATAAATAACACCAGAAGAAGAACCTAAAGTAGATTCACCTCTTAAACGAACTGAAGGGTTGTTATCCAAGGTAGCTGAAGATTGTCCACGTAACTGAATACCGGCCACTTTACCAGCCAGTGCATTGTTAACGTTGGTTTGGCGAACAGTATTTAATTGTTCATTTCCTACCACCTGTGCATTTGAAGATGTACTTCTTGCAGTACGTTTAATACCGAAAGCACTGGTTACAACTACTTCTTTTAAATCTGTTGTAGCGCCCTTTTCTAAAGAAGCATTAATTACAGTTTGAGTTCCAACAGGAATCTCAATTTCTTTAAAACTTGCTGCTGATATAACAAGCGTAGCACCGTCTTTAACTTTTACGATAAAGGCTCCGTAAGCATCTGCTTGTGTTCCTGTAGCTGACCCTTTTACCTTAATAGTTGCAAAGGGCACGACGTTACCGTCTCTGTCGGTAACTTTACCGGACACCACCCGGGTGTTTTGAGAGAATGCAAATATGCTGCAAAGCATAAGCATAGTAAACAGTGATGAAAATCTTCTCATGTGCGATTAATTGAGTTTAATGATGTGTAAAAATAAGGATATTTTTGTAACGTCAAAAAATTGTTAAATATTTCGGCGTCTGCTTCATACCCTACAAGGACAAGAACATGGATGATTTAGCTGCTTTAATTGCATAAAAAAAGTTAAAACCTGGATATAATTTGTAGCTTTATTTCGCTTTTTTTATTTCCTGTTATTTCATCTAATCCACTGCCAACAAGCATTTTATCCCTATAAATTGTTTGTGCCCATTTTAGCCAGATTGTGAGTTTTTTGTTAATATCATAATTGCTGTTTATGTAGTAACGGATGCCTTTATCGTAAAAAACCGGGATAGAGAAGCTGTATAAAACGTCATTTTCATATGCATATACCCTGCTATTATAACCACTAGTTTCAAAATACTGAAGCCTGATACTCCCAGAATAAGGTTTTAAAAGCGGCTTTAGTAAAAAATCGAAGTAGCTTAAAAAGCCTTCTTCTGGCTGATTGCCTTTTTTATCAAACCAAATCAACTCTGCCCTTGTTCGCAATGTAACTAAAGTATTTATTTTGAAACTGATTTGCATCCGCCAGTTTTGCTTTGGCTTCCGTGTAACCGGGCTTAAGGTTAAATTGTCAGGGTTGTAATTGATTGCCTTGGCTTCTGACCGGTAACGGCTGTAAATTTCTAACTGCTTATTGGGTTTATAAGTAGCCTGCACTAAAAAATCGGAGCCTGCCGATGGCGCATCCACCCTGTAACGCAGCCAGGGAAATTTATAAAAATCTGCATAGCCATCAATCCGCCAGTCAACAGACGGCCTGATGCTAATGCCAGCATATAAACCTTTTTCGTTGTTGGGATAGGTGCTTTCGGTAAAAGCATTGGTATATAGAGACTGGTAACTTTTTTCAACATTCCTGTACAGCAAACTCATATCAACATTATTAGCTGCGCTAATGAGTAACCCATTTATAAATGCCTTATCAAATTTTCCTGAACTTGCTGCTTCACCAAAAAAATGAAGATTTTTAAAAGTGTAGCTGTAATCAATACTGTAATTGCCAAATGAACTACCTGAAAGTGCAAATTTATTATATGGGTCATTGTCTTTTTCTAATGGCAGTTTGAACTTGTACTGAATGCCGTTTATTCCAATGTGAAGCCGGTTAATTTGATAAGATAGATTGCCTCCAAAGGCAAACTGACGTTGAACGCCCTTATCATCTGTTTCGCTTTTGGTGCGATGATAGCCGGATGTCTGAAGGGAAGAAACAAAATCGTCCTGAGTTTGAGAAGTGTCGGCAACCAAATTGGCATCTATATTTTTATAGGAGGCAAAAACGGTTGCCTGCCATTGATTTTTTGCCAGCGTAATACCAACACCCCGGTGAAAGTTTATTTCGCCGGCAGAATTGTATGGACGCAAAACAGCCGCCTGCCTTTTAATGTTTATTACATCGGGGCTTTTTTTAAATGCAAGGCTTTGCCATTGCGTAAGCCCCTGGCCCAGGTTAACAGTAAAATCGCCGAAGGCCAATGATTTGATAATACCAATATTTCTTGTAAAAAAATGGGCAGAATAAAAATCGAATCCTTGCTTTTGTTTGCCTTTAAAAAATTGTTCGCCTGCATCTTTTTCTGCAACAATGCCATACTGCAATAAATTTTTAAACTGGTATTTATAACGCAGCAACAACTTTTGCGGCGAGCCAGGATAAAAATTGATGGCAGAAGATGGATCAATGAGATAGCCTTTTGATTTTTCAGGAGTTTGTGTAAGTCTAGCAAGCAAACTATGTTCACCAGTTTTCAGCCGCTGATTGATGGAAGTGAATAAATCAATGCTGGTACTAACTGTAATATATGGCCTTAGTTTTTGGATGGTAACGATATCCCAGCCCGGCACCGCCTGCAATTCGTAAATGCTGATGAATTTTCCAAACAAACTGCGGTAACTGATTACGTTTTGAATTTGTATTTGAGTAAGAATTCTTAGTTCTTTCAATGCTGATTCATCAGCAGAATTCAGGTTAACAGGATTACGGATATATTGCTCCATCTGCTGCAGATAAGAATCGTCTTCCGTTTCGGCATCTTCATTGTTTTCTGTAATTGCCTCCATCTGCTGTTCAGTATTGGCAGGGGTTTCGGGGGTTTGTGCAAAAGTGCAGATTTGCATTAGCGTAAATATTATAACAATGAATAACTCTTGTAATTTTTTATTAAAAAATGAAAGAAGAAAACAACACAAATTGATTCTTTGTGCACCTTTGTGACTTTGTGCCCCTGTGGTTAAGGCCGAATAATGGTATGTTGTAAAAGTGAGTGACACAACGATGCTGATAGAATTACAAATGCAGGTTACAAAATATTTTAAATGCTTTTTACTATTTAACTTTAGTAAATGAAAAGACCATTATTTTTTATCTCCAAAATCTGCTGTCAATAAAATGCCCGGCGAAAAACCCAGTTGCGGATGATAACTACCGGCCACATCGAGCCGCATTTTTTTATATCCAATACCTACACCGGCAAAAGCTATGGATGATTCACTCATAAAACCGGCTTTTGTAAAAAATTGCTTGGCAAAATTATACTGAACAGCAGCCATAACATTTACTGGTTTATCTTCTTCTTTAACAATTTCGCCACTAACATAAAAGTTATCCGAAGCATCGTACCCCAAACCCAATTTATATGCAGAGGCCAATTTTTCATCGCCTGATTTCCCAAGTTTTCCTGCAACAGGATTGTAAAAATGAATGCCTGCATTTAATTTATCGGAAAAGTGCATGATGGCACCGGCCTCAAAATTTATAGTGGAAGCATTGGCATAAGCAGGAATGCGGTAGCCATAATAATTAAACTGAATGCCTACATCAACTTTGCTGCCCAGGCTACGGGCATAAGCCAGTCCGATTTTGTTTTCATTAAAATTTTTGAAGCCTGCATAATTAAGCGCTATGCCAAAATTTCCATTTTTTGTGGGTAATGCCAACGCAGCCGCATAAGAACTGGTGGCTTCAAGTAAAAAACGCCTTTCACCATACACAGCAACACCAGGTTGTTTTATTTGCGCCAGTGCGGCCTGGTTGCCAGTAAAAGAAAATGGGTCAGTTTGAAGTTTGCTGTAAGCACTTAATCCCACATAAGGCAGTGCAACTGAGTAACGCAATGATTGAGCAAAGACATTGCAGGTGCCCATTAATAAAAATATTATGCAGCAATATTTTTTTACCAAAAGGTTAGTTTTAGTAAAGGGAAGTTAAGGATAAATCTGCAATTTAAAATCTAAAATTGTTATCTACTTTTGCTCCATGCAAATATTAGACGGAAAATTAGTTTCGCAGGCGGTTAAAGATGAATTGAAAACCAAAACTATGATGCTGCAGGCAGAAGGAAAAAAAAAT
>JANNAM010000268.1:0-2775 GCA_031384415.1 Bacteroidota bacterium | reverse complement strand
CGTGATGATAAAAATGCAAGAGGGACATTGAGTATTATAGAAGTTGATATTTATGAAAAACCAAAAGAATAATCTTTCATTATAAAAAAATGCGAATTACAATTTTATATTTAGTATTCATCTTTTTTTCAAATGCTGTGTTGGCACAAACTGTTACCGAAATGAATTTATACCCCGGTGCTGTTCCCGGTTCTATACAATCAATTGTAAAGGAAAGAACCATTGTGCTTGCCAATGGAGGTATTCGTATTTCTTCAGTCATTAATCCAACATTAAAAAAATATTCGCCCGCAAAACCTAATGGAATGTCTGTGATCATTTGTCCGGGTGGCGGTTACGAAAGATTGTCAATAGATCATGAAGGCGAGGATGTTGCCAAAGCATTGAACAAATCTGGTATAACAGGCTTTGTTTTAAAATATCGCCTGCCCAATGATTCCATCATGCAAGATAAAATTACCGGCCCGATGCAGGATGCACAGCAAGCCATTCGGTTAATAAGAAAACAGGCTATAGCCTGGGGGCTGAATCCCAATAAGATCGGTATTATGGGCTTTTCTGCCGGTGGGCACCTGGCATCTACTGTTGCCACGCATTTTGAAATAAATTTAGAAGCTCCTTTAAATGATACAACTTCTGTTCGGCCAGATTTTGCGATCCTTATTTACCCGGTCATCAGTTTAAACGACAGCATTGCACACAAGGGTTCAAAAAACAGACTGCTTGGGAAAACCCCTACAGAAGTAATTGTAAAACAATTTTCCAATGAATTACAGGTAACTAAAAATTCGCCTCCGGCATTTATAGTTCATGCAGGCGATGATGCAACGGTACCGGTAGAGAACAGCATCCGGTATTACCAGGCCTGTATAAAAAATAAAGTGCCGGCAGAAATGCACCTCTATCCAAAAGGTGGTCATGGCTTTGGATTGAATAATAAAACAACTGCCGACAAATGGTTCGACAGGTTAATAAACTGGTTGAACACCATTCAATAAAAAAATGAAAGTAGGATTATTTATACCCTGTTATATTGACCAGT
Source organism: Bacteroidota bacterium (assembly GCA_031384415.1). Classification (GTDB taxonomy): domain Bacteria; phylum Bacteroidota; class Bacteroidia; order Chitinophagales; family Chitinophagaceae; genus Ferruginibacter. The sequence continues at coordinate 1,733 of JANNAM010000268.1, read as the reverse complement.
TTTATCCGCAGGTGGGCATTGCAACTCTGCAACTACTTGAGAAAACCGGCTGCGAAGTTTCTTTTCCATTGAACCAGACCTGTTGCGGCCAACCCATGGCCAACAGCGGCTTTGCTGCTTTGGCAAAAGGCTGCGATAAAAATTTTGTACAAAATTTCTCCGGCTTTGATTATATCGTAGCACCATCCGGCAGTTGTGTATTGCATATCAAAGAACATTTGCACGATGCGGATGAAGCGAAAGCGAACTACATCAAAACACATGTTTATGAACTTACAGAGTTTTTGGTTGATGTTTTAAAAATAGAAAAACTGGAAGCTGATTTTCCACATAAAGTTGGGTTACATGTAACATGCCATGGACAAAGAGGTTTGCATCTTTCATCTATGAGTGAACTGATGGACCCATCTTTTTCTAAGCCAGAGAAATTATTAAGTATGGTTAAAGGGTTGGAATTATTAAAACCAAAACGCCCGGATGAGTGTTGTGGTTTTGGCGGAACCTTTTGTGTATTTGAAGAAGCCGTATCTGTAAAAATGGGTAAAGACAGGATTGAAGAACATGTGGCAAATGATGTGACATACATCACTGCAGCAGATACCAGTTGCCTCATGCACCTGGAAGGAATTTCAAAAAGACAGGGCAGCAGCGTAAAAACAATTCACATTGCAGAAATATTAAACGGTAGCATAGCATGAAACAAATTCCACATGCCGAGGCTGCCGAACAATTCATAAAAGATGAACCAAGAACGGATTGGCATGACGATACTTTGTGGTTTGTAAGAGAGAAAAGAGATAAGTCTGCCCATGGCGTTGCTGAATGGGAACTATTAAGAGCATGGGCTTCTGCGATTAAAGACCACACTTTATCTAACCTGGATAATTACCTCATAGAATTTGAAGAGAAAGCCAAAGCCAACGGCATCACGGTGCATTGGGCTGATGATGCGTCAGCACATAACAAGATTATTTTAGACATCATCCGTAAAAATAAAATTCAGAAAATTGTTAAGAGCAAATCCATGCTCACCGAAGAATGTGGCTTGAATGAATTTTTGCAAACAAAGGGAATTGAAACGGTTGATACAGATTTAGGCGAAAGAATTGTGCAGTTTCGTGATGAACCGCCAAGCCATATAGTTTTGCCCGCTATTCATTTAAAGAAAGAAGACGTGAGTGAAACTTTTCACAAACATCTGGGCACAGAAAAAGGAAATAATGATCCGCAATATTTAACCGAAGCAGCCAGGCAACATTTGCGAAGTAAATTTATTGAAGCCGACCTGGCGATAACCGGTGTAAACTTTGCCATTGCCGAAACAGGTGGCTTTGTAGTTTGTACCAACGAAGGCAATGCCGATATGGGCGCACATGCAGCCTCCATCCACATTGCCTGCATGGGTTTTGAAAAAATAATTCCAAAGGCGGAACATTTGGCTGTTTATCTCCGTTTGCTGGCGAGAAGCGCCACAGGCCAACCCATCACCACTTATTCAAGTCATTTTAGTAAACCCAGGGCGGGGCAGCAAATGCATATTGTAATTGTAGATAATGGTCGCAGCAAACAATTGGGCAGGGCCGATTTCAGGAACTCTTTAAAATGTATTCGCTGTGCAGCCTGTTTTAATACCTGCCCGGTGTACAGAAGAAGCGGCGGCCATAGTTATCATACGGCTGTGTCGGGGCCAATTGGCTCCATCCTTAATCCAAACCTGGATATGAAAGCCAATG
>JANNAM010000235.1:0-5670 GCA_031384415.1 Bacteroidota bacterium | reverse complement strand
GTTTTACATAACTCACCTGCGCCACATCCAGGTTGTCGATGTGCTGAACCGTATGAGAAACGGCGTGGTGTTCAATGGGAGAAGTGATGATATGTTTACAACCCAGATCCCTCACCGACGCGGTAATGGCCGTATTGCTGCTTTCTGTACCGCCACTGGTAAAGAATATCTCTGCCGGATGCGCATTCAGGATCTTCGCTACGGTCTTCCTTGCCGTTTCAACGGCCATGCGGCTCTCGCGACCATAAGAATAAATAGAAGATGGGTTGCCATACTTTTCCGTAAGGTATGGCATCATCACTTCCAGCACCTGTGGGTCAAGTGAAGTGGTGGCTGCGTTATCGAAATAAATCCGGCTCATTCTTTATTTATTTTCTGTTTTCCGTTTAGTGATTACTGTTGGCTGCCAACTGCCAACTTCTCACATCATCTCCCCAATATCCTGCATCAGCCGCCGGGCAATGTTTTGTGCCGTTGTTTCAAAATTACTTTCGGCATAAATGCGGATGATGGGTTCTGTGTTGCTGGTTCGCAAATGAACCCAGTCGTTATCAAATTCAATTTTCAATCCGTCTTCTGTATTAATTGGCTGGTTCTTGTATTTGTCTTTTATTTTTTTAAATACCTCTTTTACATCAAGACCGTTTTCCCCACCGGGCCCTGCGGATAAAACAATTTTGTTTTTGCTGATGAAATAATCGGGGTATGTGTTGCGTAATTGTTTGATTGTTTTTTTGCTGCCTGCCAAATGAGTAAGGAACAATGCAATGCCAATCAGTGCATCCCGGCCATAATGTAAATCGGGAACAATGACGCCGCCGTTTCCTTCGCCGCCAATTACTGCATTTACTGCTTTCATTTTATTTACCACATTCACCTCTCCTACCGCACTGGGAAAATATTCGCCGCCGTGTTTTACAGTTACATCTTTTAATGCCCTGGTAGAAGACATATTGCTTACAGTATTTCCTTTTCGTTTGCTTAAAATATAATCTGCCACGGCTACCAGGGTATATTCTTCGCCAAACATGCTGCCGTCTTCGCAAACAAAACAAAGCCGGTCCACATCGGGGTCAACTGCAATGCCGAGGTCAGCATTTTGCTTTACTACTTCATTGCTCAGTTCTGTTAAATGTTCTGGCAAAGGCTCGGGATTGTGGGCAAATTTTCCGTTTACTTCTTCATTCAACACCACAATATCTTTTACACCCAATGCTTTTAACAAAGCCGGCACAGCAATAGCGCCTGTGCTGTTTACTGCATCTACTACAATGTTGAATTTTTTCTTTTTGATAGCTGCCACGTCAACCAGTTCGTAATTCAGCACAGCATCAATATGCTTTTGCAAAAAGCTTTCATCTTTTGTGTAAGTACCCAGTTTATCTACTGCAGCAAAATTGAAATCTTCTTTTGCTGCCAGTTCCAAAATAAGTTTTCCTTCATCGCCGCTTATAAATTCGCCCTTGCTGTTTAATAATTTTAACGCATTCCATTCTTTGGGATTGTGGCTGGCAGTAAGAATGATGCCGCCTGCGGCTTGTTCAAATTGCACTGCCATTTCTACAGTAGGTGTGGTGCTTAATCCCAAATCAATTACATCAAGCCCTAAACCAATTAAAGTATTTGCCACCAGGCTGCTCACCATTTCTCCGCTGATTCTTCCATCCCGGCCAATAACAATTTTTTTATTGGCAGATTGAGTTGCAAGCCAGCTGCCATAAGCTGCAGTAAATTTTACCACATCTAATGGGGTAAGGTTATCATTCACTTTGCCGCCAATGGTTCCCCTGATGCCAGAAATACTTTTTATCAATGCCATACTTACTTGCAATTTTTTAAGAGGGCAAAGATAAGAAAAGACATTAGTTCATAGTTAATGGCTCATGGAATCGTTTAATTTGTCGCAACGTGCTATGAACCATGAACTATTAACTATTAACTTTGTCGCATGCAGCACCAATGGTTTAAAGACTGGTTCAACACGCCTTATTATCATCAGCTTTATTTTAAAAGGGATGAGAAAGAAGCAGCAGCCTTTATTGATAAACTGGTTGATTATTTAAAAGCTGCTCCCGGCAGTTCGATGCTGGATGTTGCCTGCGGTAAAGGACGCCATTCTATTCACCTGGCCGAAAAAGGTTTTGATGTTACCGGCATTGATTTAAGCGCCGACAGCATACAGGAAGCTTTGCAGCATGAAACTGAAACACTTCATTTTTACCAGCATGACATGCGTCTGCCTTTCTGGATTAATTATTTTGACTACGCTTTTAATTTTTTTACAAGCTTTGGATATTTTAAAACAAGAAGGGAGCATGACAATGCCATCCGTACCATTGCTCAATCCGTAAAAACCGGGGGCATTTTTGTGATGGATTATTTAAATGTACATTTTGCCGAAGATAATTTGGTTCACAAGAGCGAAAAAGAAATTGACGACATCAACTTCATCATCACCAAATGGTTTGACGAAACACATTTTTATAAAAAAATAGTAGTGGAGGATGAAAGTTTAGAAGAGCCGCTGGAATATACCGAGCAGGTGGCTAAATTTTCCCTGGGCGATTTTACCGAAATGTTTGCCTACCAGGGACTGCAGATTCAGGAAGTATTTGGCGACTACAGTTTTTCCAATTATGATGTAAAAAAATCGCCGAGGCTGATTATGATTGCAAAGAAAGTTGTTAAGTAGCCAGGTGAATGTATTTTGGTTTGCGTTTGATTTTAATAACAATAAACAACAAGGCAAGCAAAGCAATGCCTGAAGAAATGATTAGTCCTTTCGAAAAACCATCGCCGCCAATAAATGAAGCAAAGCCGGTTCCTGCCTTTTTTTCTTTTTCTTTACCGTTGCGGTACAAAACTATTTCTTTTGCTTTTTTCAATTTTACAATACTATCCTTAATACTGCTGATGGAATATACATCCACAATACCAGCAATAGCTGGGCTTAGTTTTGTTTCACCGCCCAGCTTAATACCAGAAGAAAACCATTTTCCATTCTTATCCACTGCCAGTAAAACCGATTTTTCATTACCATGATCACTTACCTGGTAGCGCTTGTTATTTTCAACCAAAACAGTATCGGGTGTTCCGGCGTGGTAACCCTTATCATAATAATAGCCCTGGTGAATGAAATAAAATTTATAAGCAGAAAATTTATTAATGTTATTAACTAGAAACCGACGGTAAACCTGGCCGGGTTCCACCACATCTGCTTTTGCAACAGCAAAAAAAAGCACCGCAAGCAAAGCCACTGCAAAATACCTTTTACCCATAACTATAATTTGTATAAATATAAACTTAAACGGTCAAAGATGCAAGACGCTATTTATTATTTACCAGCATCCACCTTGCAGTTTCATACATAGCCGAAGTAAGCCGGGAGAGTTCCTGCTTAACTGAATCAGTTTGTTTTTGAGTTAGTGCAGGCAAGTTATCTTTCATGGGCACCAAATCTTCCTGTTGTATGTTCAGGTTTTTTATAAAATAATAATCATCGGTTACAATGCCAATATTGGCCTCATCGTGATGAATAATAAATGCAGAATGAAAAATACCGGGCTGGTTTAAAACATCCCTTCCCAACGAAGTATTGAAATATGGCTGGTGTATCATTCCTGACAAAGTCGGCAACAAATCTATCTGCGATACAGTAAAATGATATTGCGCCGGCGGAAGCAGCGAAGGTGCATAATACAACAACGGAACATGCTCATCGCTCAGCCGGTGCGATGACCATACTTTGGGGTAAAGAGCAGCAGTTTCGCCTTCTACACCATGGTCGCCAATAAAAACAAAGATGGTATTATTAAAATAGCTTTCCTGCTTTGCAGCTTCTATAAATTTTTTAAAACAAAAATCGGTATAGCAAAATGCTTCGTATTCTGCCTGCGTATCGAAACCATATTTCTCAAGCATTTCTTTTTCAACTTTGGGGCAGGTAAATTCCTTTTCATCCGGCGGAATCATAAAAGGCCGGTGATTGTGTGCAGTTTGTATTACGGCAAAAAAAGGTTTGCTTTGTTGCTTTAATACATTGTTGGCTTCCATAAACAAATTCCTGTCGCTGATGCCCCACACATTTATGTCCGGCGATGTATATTTTCCCTTTTCATAAATATTAATGCTGTCCACATTATTCATAAGCCCCCTGAAATTATTAAACTGGCTGCGGCCGCCAATAAAATAATGTTTACTGTAACCTTCAAAACTGTTGATGATTGTATTTTGATTTACCGCTTCTTCGTTTTGTGTAGAAAATTTAGCCATCTGCACATCGGGTATTCCTGTTATGGTTGCAAACAATCCACGGGCTGTTCCAAAGGTTGGCGTAAAACAACGGTCAAAAAAAATTCCTTCTTTACAAAGCTGGTTAAAATACGGTGTACTGTTTAGCGGATTGCCGCTCATGCTGCTCTTGTACATGCTGAAACTTTCGCAAAGTACCAGCACAACATTTGGCTTACTTTCAAGGCTGCGGCTGTTGGGCATGGCCAGCCTGTTATAAGAAAATTTTGACCTGGCAGCCGAATCTAATTGAAGGTAATCGGCCATTACATTATAATAGCTGGCTGCTTCGCTTGTATTAAAATCGGGCTTGCGCAATTTTAATGTGGCAATAAAATTTTGAAACGGATTTAAAGCCAGGTAGCTTTTAAAATTATCATTCAGTTTGTATGCATCCTGCCTGGTTAATGGTTTAAACTGCAGAAAACCATAGATAAACCAGAACATCAGCAAAAGGCCCAGCAAATACCACCGACGTTTGTATTCAAATTTGTGCAGGTTGCTGTTAATATCAACTGAACTATGGGAACGCCGGAAAAGTTTTGCTGCAACAATTACTGCCAGTACAAGACCAAGCAAAATCCATACTACAGGATAAGTTTCCCAAACCATGCGGAACATTTCGTAAGGATCATCTTTAAAATTAAGTGCACTGGCTGCAATTCTTGTGTGGTTGTAGCTGAAGTTGCCAAAATCGGCGCCGTAAAAAAACATGATGACCAGTGTGACGACGGCCAGGTATATCGTCCAGCCTTTTTTCGTTTTACCCGAATGAAAGGGAGAAAATTTTTTGTAGATTGATAAAACAATTATAGGCGACAGCACAATGGATATCCAGCGTAAATCATATTTTAATCCCAACCAGAAAGAAGGAAACAAGTCCAGCCAGCCGATTGCTTTGGGTTTAAATAAAACGGTAGTTGTAATCCTGAAAACGGTAAAAATACATAGGTATATCACAAAAAGCCTGATAATCCATTGAATGGTTTTTGGAATTTTATGCTTGTGCATTTAGTTTAGTAGATTTTCGCCGGCAATAAAAGTATGCGAATATAATGATTGAAACACGGATGAAATTGATTTAAACTAATCAGACGGATTTTTTCATCTGTGTAAATCCACCGCAGCAGAGTCAACTGTGTTTCTGCTAACGATGTGATAGAAATACGGATGAAACTGATTTAAATTAATCTGACGGATTTTTTTATCTGTTTAAATCCGCCGCATCAGTGTCATCCGTGTTTCTATCGCTTCTTATTATTAAACAACAAATACTTCGATGTTTCGTAATAAGCATCTGTTAATCTGTTTAAATAATTTTTCACACTGTCTGTTTGTGCGTTTTGCGGCGGTGGAATATTATCTTTTACAGAAACAAAT
>JANNAM010000218.1:0-14171 GCA_031384415.1 Bacteroidota bacterium | reverse complement strand
GGGGATACCGTTGGTGTTGCTCAATGCAATGTTCTCAACATCGGCTTTGTTCTTTATATAACCTAACCCACGGATGATGTAAGCCATATCTGCCATTTCAAATTTTCTGCCGCCCACATCATTGTTATTGGCTTTCACTTTGTTCATTACATCCATCAGCGAAATATTGTAGTACTGTAATTTCACCGGATCAACTATCAACTGGTATTGTTTTTCAAATCCACCAAAGGATGCAACCTCTGCCACGCCAGGAACTGTTTGCAATGCAAACTTGATGTACCAGTCCTGCAAAGCTCTTTGCTCTCCTAAATCCATTCGTGGAGCTTCGAGGTGATACCAAAAGATATGGCCCACTCCGGTTCCATCAGGGCCAAGCGTAGGAGTGATGCCCTGCGGCAACAAACGTTGTGCATAATTTAACCGTTCCAAAACCCTCGTTCTTGCCCAGTAGATATCAACATTGTCTTCAAAAATCACATACACAAAACTCATCCCGAACATAGATGAGCCACGAATATTCTTGATTTTAGGAATGCCCTGCAGGTTACTTACCAATGGATAAGTAATCTGATCTTCTATTACCTGCGGACTGCGGCCCATCCATTCAGTGAAAACAATAACCTGGTTCTCACTCAAATCTGGAATGGCATCTATGGGATTTTTTTTGATAGAATAAATGCCATAAGCAAACAGGCCGCCTGCAATCAGCAGCACTATCAGCCTGTTGCGTAAAGCCAGTTCAATTAGTTTTTGAACCATGAGTTGCCTTTAATTTAATTATAACTAATCCTGGTGATTAATTAGTTTTTTTCATGTCCATCCCACACTTTGAACATTTGCCTGCTTTGTTACTTTTAACATCGGGGTGCATGGGGCAGGAATAACTATTCATCACTTCTGTTTTCATTTGTTCTTTTTTAGTTTTGGTTAAATCCATACCGCATTTAGAACATTTGCCGGCCTTTGCACTGGTTATCTCAGGGTGCATGGAACATGAATATCCTTTGCTGGTCTGCACAGTTTTTTTCATATCCATTTTGCATTTAGTACATTTCCCTGCTTTTGCAGATGTTACTTCGGGGTGCATGGGGCAGCAATATAATTTTACCGCATCCTTTTTCATCTGCTCTTTTTTGGAAGCCTGTAAATCCATTCCGCACTTTGTGCACTTGCCGGGTTTATCACTTTTTTCATCCGGATGCATGGCACAGGTGTAACCAGTAGTTAACGCTGTACTTGCTTTGTTTTCTTCTGAATTTGCTTTTGACTTTTGTGCAAAACCTGCAAAAGAGAAAGTTATTGCCACTAAAAGAATGATTGCTTTAATCGTTTTCATTTTAATTGTATTTGAATTGTAAAAAATAATTTGAAACATATTGCTTATTAAAATGCAGCAGCAGCAGGCAATAAGCCTGGTATAAATAAGCGGAGGACTAAATCAAAGACGATAAACACAATGCAGAATATAAACCGGAACAGATTGATGCAATGGAGGTGGATGACTTGTATTTGCAACAATGGCCGGGTTATTTGTAAATGAAGCTGGGTTAAAAAGTGGAGTTAATAAATGAAGTTCGGTAAATGATTTTACCGGAGTGATAACAGCATCGGCAGCAAAATGGCTGTCTTTTATTGTAAGGCTTTGAAACTTTGTCTGGCAGCAGCCTTTTTTTTCATTGCCTTTACTGCATTTTTCGTTATCGTACTGCACAAAGCTGATGCTGGTTGACTTGAGTTTGCCACAGCAATAAAACTGCTTAATCCCGATGCCGAGTGTGCAAAGGGAGTAAATACTTATCAGTAATATGAGTGCTGCTTTTTTCATTTAAATAACGGCTTAACAGGAAACAAAACTAACAAATTGAAAGTTCTCCTTTTGACAGCCAGATAACAAATCTACATTTTAAAAATTTTATGTAGTATGATTTTAGTCATACTACAAAGAATCAATCGGCTTTCTGTGCTTATCGCCGGGTATTTTAAAATGGCTGGGGGTTAATCCGGTTACCTTTTTAAACTGTGAAGAAAGATGTGCAACACTGCTGTAGCCTAACTGGTATGCAATTTCACTCAGGTTCATTTCATTGTAAGTAATTAACTCTTTTACTTTTTCAATTTTCTGGTTAATGATATATTTTTCAATGGTAATACCTGCCACATCGGAAAATAAGCCGCTCAGGTAACTATAATCCCTGTGAAGTTTTTTAGAAAGTATTTCCGAAAAATTATGCTGTTCATCAATGGGCAGGTAATGCACATGCTCCACAATGATGTTCTTAATTTTTTCTACCTGCTGTTTTTTAATGTCGTCAAGCAATTCAAATCCCAATGTGCCAAGATTATTTTTTAAATGGGTTAATTGTTTTGCAGTGGCAGGTTTTCTTAATTGCACTTCACCCAGCGAAACAGTAGTTGCATCTATTTTTAAATTTTCCAGTTCCTGCTTAACTGCCTGGATGCAACGATTGCAAACCATATTTTTTATATAGATATTCATATTAGCAAAGCTGGAGGTAAATGAGTAATTAATTTTTGCCCGGCGGCCATTAAAAGTTTACTGCAAAGTTTGTAATTACCGGATGACATATCAGTGCAGTTATATTCTTTCATGCAAAAATATTTTTTTAATACCTGGTTTCTGAAGATTGATAAGGAAACCGGTCAACAGCAATTTCATTTCATCAATCCATTACCTGGTACACATTCACCGACCGGGCTTTATTTTTCAAAGCAACTTCGCCTACTTTCAGGCAACTGAAAGATTCTTTTACCATTTGATAAGCAGCTTCGCTGATGATAACCTGATTGTCTTTAGCAACAGACTGCAGGCGCTGTGCTGTGTTCACCGTATCGCCAATCACAGTGTAATCAAGTCTTTTGAGGCTGGCCGAACCAATATTTCCCGAAATCATTTCGCCGCTGTTAATACCAATAGATACTTTAGGAGAAAATTTTTCAGACACTGATGGAAGTTTCTCAATCCGGTTTCTTACTGCAAGGCAGGCATCAATGGCACGGTCAAGATGATACTCGCCACGAAACACCGCCATGATAGCATCGCCAATAAATTTATCAATATAACCGCCCTGAGCAATAATTTCTTTTACCATCACATCAAAATAATTATTCAGCAATTTCACTACCACATCCGGCGATTCGTTTTCGCTGATAGAAGTAAAGCTGCAGATATCAATGAAAGCTACGGTTGCATCTACTGTTTCATTTGCTATCAGCGAAGATTCAAATTCACGGCTGCCCATAAAATTCAATACCGTTTCATCTACATACATTTTAAGAATATTGTTTTCTTTGATAGCCTTCATTGTTTCCTTCATCTGGTTCACATGTTTGATGGTCTTTTCCATCGTAAGGTCAAGGTCTTCAAAATTTACCGGCTTGGTAATAAAATCAAAAGCACCACGGTTCATTGCAGTACGTATATTTTCCATATCGCCATAAGCAGAAACAATCACAGATTTTAATAACCCATGCTGTTCACCTAATTTAGTCAGCAAAGTAAGCCCGTCCATTTCAGGCATATTGATATCACTGAGCACCACGTCCACATCAGCATGCTGCTCTAATTGTTCAAGCGCATGCCTGCCGTTAACGGCAAAAACAAATTCATACTCATGATCTCTTATTTTCTGACGAAACTTTTGTTTAATGAGCACTTCCAGATCTGTTTCGTCATCTACCACTAATATTTTCGACATCAGCTTATTGATTTTAATTTTTCTTTTAACAAATTAAACTCCAGTGGCTTGGTTAAAAAATCATCAGCCCCCAGTTGCATGGCAGTATCATAATTTTCTTTGTCGCCATAAGCAGTTATCATCATAACCACTGGCGGGGGCTTGTAATACTTTTGCTTAATCTGCTCCAGCAACTGTAAGCCGCTCATGCCGGGCATATTGATGTCGGACAAAATCAATACGGCTTCGTGTTCATGCTGATTAAGATAAATCAGTGCATCTTCGCCCGAAAAGGCAAATACAAATTCCATTTCTTTGTCCCTGATCTCTTTTCTGAAGCGTTGTTCAAAAAGAACCTGAACATCTTTTTCGTCGTCAACAACTAAAATTTTCATTGGTTGAATGTATGATTTATACAGGTAAATTAATAATGAATTTTGCAAATTCTCCTTCTTTGGTTTCCACTTTCAGCTCACCGTTATGTCCTTTGGTTATTATTTCATAACTCATGCTCAGGCCAAGCCCGGTTCCTTCGCCAACAGGTTTTGTAGTAAAGAAAGGCTGAAAAATTTTATCCATAACTTTTTGCGGCACGCCATTGCCATTATCGCTGATGGCAATGGAAACACCGTTTGCAGTTTTGCTTGTTACAACACTCACTACAGGTTCATACGCATCGCCGAGTTGTTTCCTTTTTTGCATCACCGAATAAAAGGCATTGGTAAAAAGGTTGAGTATCACCCGGCCAATATCCTGCGAAGCAATATTTATTTTGGGAATACTGTTGTCAAAATCAGTTTCGGTTTTTGCATTAAAAGATTTGTCTTTTGCCCTAAGCCCATGAAAGCTCAGACGTAAACATTCGTCGGCCAGCGCATTAATATCTGTGAGTTCTTTTTGCCCGCTGCTGTTGCGGCTGTGCTGCAGCATGCCTTTCACAATAGAGTCGGCACGTTTGCCATGATGATTTATTTTTTGTTCATTGTCTTTAATGTCGCTGGCAATTGCTTTTGCTTCATCTATGTTTCCTTTATCAAGTTCCTGCCGCATCTCATCAATCAATTCTGTATTTACTTCCGAAAAATTATTAACAAAATTCAGGGGGTTTTGAATTTCATGAGCAATGCCGGCGGTAAGTTCGCCCAGCGATGCCATTTTTTCGGACTGAATGAGCTGTGCCTGCGTTGTCTTCAGTTCATTATAGGCTTTTTCAATTTCCTTTGCCTGCTGAAATTCCTTTTCCCTTGTTTTCTCCTGTTCAAGAGTAATTAATCGCCTGCGCTGAATTTTATCAGCAAAAAATAATAATCCTAAAAAACAAAAAGCATAAAAAGTGTAGGCCCACCAGGATTTCCACCAGGGAGGAAGAATAGTAAATGCAATTTCGGCAGGCTTACTCCACAAACCATTAAACCCACAACTGCTTACTTTGAAAACATATTTTCCATAACCCAGGTTACGGTATTCGGCAGTTGCCCTCCCTGTAAAATCGCTCCAGGTTTTATCTGATCCTTCCAGCACATAGCGGTACCTTGTTTTATTCATATTATCAAGGTGCATTCCGGTGAAATGGAAAGTAATATGATTCTTGCTGTATGGTAACTGAAGATTTACCGGCAGGTTATAAGGTCCGGCTGTACTGTCCCAGCTGATATTGTTTTTTTGAAGATAACCGGTGTCTGGCGGCAAATTTGTTTTTAAATAAAATGTGTCATTTTTTGCATCCCATATTGTATCGGTTGGCAGAAGATATGACTGAATGGATTTGTTGGTTGCAAAATTTTGTGGCTGCCCCATCACATCCAGCCCGGTAATAAAAGCGGGAGGTACAAGGCTATCGTTTTTTGGTTCCTCCATGATCGTAAGCACATCAGCAATACCAAACCAAAGTTTACCCTCTTTATCCAAAAGCGATCTTGGATTGTGGTCCACCCTTAAAAATCCCTGTGATTTTCCGTAGCTTTTCAGGTACCAGGAATTTTTTTCACCGGGTTGGCTTGCTAAGTCATTGCCGGGAGTTATTACTGTAAGGCCTCTTCCTGTACCAACATAAATGGAACCGTTTCTTTCATTGATACTATAGATTACCATATTTGCCAAACCATTGGCAACAGCAAATTTTGTAATTGTACCGGCATTTGTATTCACCATAAATAATCCATTGCCACTGGTGCCAAACCACATATTGCCCTTGCTGTCTTTTAATAAACCGGATACTTCAAAAGATTTCAACCCTTTAATAAGCAGTTGCCTAATGGTTCCATCTTTTGTATTAATAATTTCCAGGCCATCGTCTCTGCCAACCCATATTTGTCCCTGGTTATCTTCTGCCAAAAATTTGGCAAGATTACCGGCCAGGTCCTGTTCCCGGGTTATATTTTTAATAGTTCCCTGCTCTTCATTCATCACAAATATTCCTTTTCTGCCCAGCCAAATTTGTCCCCGGCTATCTTCAAAAATGTTACTGTTAGTCCCCCAGCTGGATATACCTTGTGCTGAGTCTAAATATTTTATTGTACCTTCTTTTTCATCAATTACTTCCAGTATGTTATTGGTTATTATCCAGGTTCTGTTTCGGCTGTCGGTAAATAAATAAGTTACATTATTAAAAGGCAATCCATTACTGGTGGAAATATTTTTTATCGTCCCGTTTTTTTCATCAATAATATCTATTCCTCCGCCTCCCCGCAATGAACCAACCCAAATCCGGGAACGATTATCCTGTGATAATCCATAATAAAAAGAAGTTTTATTGCTAAGGCCGCTGCTGTTGCTGGTTAAGTGCCTTATATTGCCGGCAGAAGTGTTATAAATATTAGCTTCGCCGCCATGCATGCCCATCCATATCTGGTGATGGTTATCGGCATATATTGAAAACACATTGTCATTGTTTAGCCCCCGTGTTGCATTCAAATGTTTAATGGTTGAAGCCTTTTCATCAAAAACATATACTCCCCCGCCGATGGTGGCTATCCAAATTCTATTCATTTCATCAAAGGCAATACTTCCGATATTCAAATTGCCAGGCTCCAGTTCACTATTAAATCTTTTTATCAGGCCTGCGTTCTCATCAAGCATCATTACACCTCCGGCAGTTGTTCCAAACCAAAGCCGGCCCTGTTTATCTCCAGTAATAAAAGTAATCCCGTTTTTACCTATACCCAGTGTTTCGTCAATATGTTTAATAGCATCTTTCTTTTCATTGATTACATCAACCCCTCTTCCTCTTCTTCCAATCCATATTCTTCCCTTACTATCCAAAAAAACAGGGCCAATGTTATTACCACCTAAACCATTTTTTTTAGTAATATTTTTAATAGTACCTGCTTTTTCATCAATTACGCTTACACCCCCGCTGGTACAAATCCATATACGGCCTTTATCGTCGGCTTTAATACCCCTTATAAAGTTGCTAAGCAGCCCTTCTGCCTGAGTGAGATGTTTTATAATGCCGGTTTTAGTATTGATAACACTAACACCTAGTCCGCCCTGATACTGTATCCAAAGTTGCCCGCTGTTATCAATCAGCATATAATTAATCCATGTATAACTGAGGCCCTGCGCCAGCGAATAATTTTCACAGTACTCTCCATCAAAGCGGTTTAGTCCGTCATCTGTTGCTATCCACATGATGCCGTTTTTATCCTGTTTAAAGTCGGAAAAAATAGTGCCCGATAAACCCTGGTCGAGGCCAAGCTGCAACAAGCTTTCCGAAGCACCATCTTTTAGCCGTGGAATGCCGGATTTGGTTCGCTTTGGCTGACCAAGTACAGCAAGTTTAAATTTTAATTGCTGAGTGGGTATTTTTTCAAAGTTAAAAGCAGTATCCTTAAAACGCTTCAAATCAAAAACAGTATCAGTCATTGGTTTGACTAAAGGAACAGGATTGCCCAGGTCAACAGGTTTTGATGGAATTTTTTCAATATCAAACTTTTCTGTTCTGGCCGGTTGAAAACTATCCCGGTTGATGGTTACCCATTCAAATTTTTTGGGTTCGCTGAAGCTTAGTTTCTCCGTTGCTGCTGCAGTAAACTCCGATTCCTGCTGTGGAAACGGGATGTTATGGGGAGCTGTATTACAAGAACCCATTAACATGGTGAGAAGAAGATAAAAAGCTGCTGCAGTTAGTTGCTGTTGCTTACTCATAATGGTAAAATAATTTTAAATTCAGCACCCTCACTTTCTTTTGTCTCCACTTTCAATTCACCACCATGTGCTTTAATGATGTCGTAGCTTAAAGATAAGCCTAAACCTGTTCCCTGCCCCGTTGGTTTGGTGGTAAAGAAAGGCTGGAATATTTTGTCCAATACTCTTTGGGGGACGCCTTTGCCAGTTAAGTTTATTTTACCGCTCCCAAATACTTATCATACCACTGTAATGTTTCTTTTACAAAATCTGTTCTCGGCACCAAATGCCCTGCTTCAAAAATGATAATTTTCTTATCCTCTTTTGGGGTACCCAAAAAATTAAACATGGGTAGTTGTGCTGTTTCCACCGGAAAAAACATATCATGCTTTCCATTCAGCATCAGAACAGGTTGCGTTATCCTTGGTAAAAAATTTATCTGGTCTGCTTCAGGTAATGCTTTATTCATTTCCATACCGCCCACATTCAACACAATTACTTTCAGTCTTTTTTCTATTGCCGGCATAATGCCCCCCATGAATCCACCCCAGCTCCAGCCGAGGTAAGCAATTTTATCAGCCTGAATATCTTTTCTGGTTTCCAGATAATCAATACATCTTCCGATATCCTTCCGCCACATGATGACATGGTCTTTATAAAAAACCGTTTCATCCTGCAAATCGCTTTTTAAATCATCATGTCTTTCAAATGTACCTTTATAGATTGGGCGCATGATTGCCCGGCCGCTTTTTAATAAAAAATCAATTCTTGGAGTGATGGATAAGGGGTCGTAAATTTTTGCATAAATATCGCCTGAACCAGGAAAGAATACTACTGTTTGATAAGGTGCTTTAAATCCTTTGGGGAGATAGAGCCATGCCTGCATTCTTTCATTATTGTAGCCTGCATCAAAGATTATTTTTTCAGCAGTCCAGGATTCATTCTCCAATGTTGTTTCAATCTTTTCATTTAAAGCAGTTTTATCATACAAAAACTGCTGGCGGATAATATTGAAGGTTTTGTCATCCACCGGTTTTTCTTTTTTATAATCACGGAATGCCATTGACACCGGTTTCATTAATTGCATTATTGCGGTATCTCCGGGCAATGCTTTTATGCAACGGAAACCATTACCCATACTTCTGTCCATAGCTTGCTGGATGTAGGTGTCATTAAATGCATAACTGGGATCGTTCCATCCCCCGCCTAAAATATAATGTGCCTGTTTGCTTTCATTACTATTGCTGCACCATTCTCTGGCATTACCTGCTATATCATAGATACCAAATGTGCTGTAGCCTGTATTGCTGCCAACAGCTGTGGTACTTTTTCCGCTAAAATTACTGAGTGCAACAATGAATTGAGTACGGCCTGTTTCAGCCACTACACTCCAGTGAAAAACGGTTGGCAGTTGTTTGTTGGCATATACCGCAAATGCTGCCGCTTCATACCATGATACACCGGTGACAGGGAAATTATCTTGTGCATCAGGATAAGTACCGGCTTCCCAATTGGCCGGGCCGGGCCTTCCTGTTTTGTCCACAAATAAAGTCAGTGCAACATCTAATGCAATTTCTTTTCCGTTTTGATATATAATATTATTCCAGAATTTTTTATTACTGTAACCTCCGGCATCCATGAAGGCTTTGTAGTCTTTGTTGGTCACTTCATATTTATCCATTAAAAAAGAAGGCACATCTTTGTTACCATTACTTTCGAGCCCTACAATATACATGGGTGTATTTTTAGCTGGGATGCGTACCATGTTGGCGGGCAAGCTGCCTTCTTTATCTAAAATAAGGCTCGATGAATCTTTCCATTGTTTCCAGCCAGCTGCAGAACCGGCATATTCAATCGTTTGATAACCTTTCTTTCTTATTTCCATACGGAGGTAAGTGCGAGGAAATCTTACTTCTTTAAAAGGGGTAGTACCGGCAAGCCGCCATTCACTTCCTGGTTTGTCGTAATCTTTCCACCACAGTTCTGCTCCTGCAGGTGTTGTTATCATTGACAAATTGGTGGACAATGCCGGCCATAATTTAATCAGCGCCGAATCTTTGGGTAAATATTTTTCTGCTTCCAAAGCGAGGTCAAATGCTTCTGTTGGAGGGAAAAAATTATCATTCACCAGTTTTTGAATGGCAGGCATCAAATCATTTTTAGCATGTTGTTTTTTCATCCAGGGGTTGATGAACAAAAACCACGAAAGCGTTAAGGCAATGACTACTGCTGCAATTTTTGAAAGCAAGATCACTTTACTTTTTTGCGATTTTCTTTTTTTATACTTTTCGCCCTTGCCTTCTAATTTAATATGGTGCGGAACAATCAATCCTGCATTGCTGATGGCAAAAATCTCCACTGGTTCCTTAACATTTTTTAAGGAATACTTACCAAGTGAACTTGCTTGTATATCGTTTTGGTTCTTGATATCGTCATACACTTTAGCAGAAATAAAAATACTGCCGGGCACAGCCATTGATTCAAGTCTTGAGGCAATGTTTACCCCATCACCAAACACATCGTTCTCTTCAAAAACGGTATCTGCCTGGTGTATCCCAATACGAATTGGCACTTTGGGATCCTGCTGCATTTCAATCTGCAAGGCCAATGCAGCCCTCACACATTCTGCTGCGCTGTCAAAACTGCAAAGGGCTCCATCGCCGCTGAATTTGATGAGCCTGCCATTGTGCAATCTTATTTCTGCATCTAATTTTTGTTTCATTTTATCACGGAGCTTCAGGGCATTGGTTTCATCTTCATGCATCAAAGCTGTGTAGCCAACTATATCGGCAAACATAATAGCGGCGAGTTGGCGAATCTGTGGCATATTGGGCATTTAGATTTTACTAATTGGAATTGCTTAATTTGTAAGATATAAAAAAATACCTTTTATAGCTGCTGTTTTAAAATATAATCTCCTTTCTTTAAATTAGCTTTTCAGGAGGCAAAACGGAATGTTTTTTTAACATCTTTTAAAAATTATTTACTTAAAAATCTGCGCCGTATTTAAACAGGCAGTTGTGCGATAAATGTTGTTCCATCACCTTCTGCTGTCTTCACCTTCAATTCCCCACCATGTGCTTTGATAATATCATAACTCAAACTCAAACCCAATCCTGTTCCCTGCCCTGTTGGTTTTGTTGTAAAGAAGGGTTGAAATATTTTATCCAATACTTTTTGGGGAATACCGTTGCCGTTATCGGTAACCTTAACCTCAACATTACCATTTATCTTCTTTGTACTTACGGTAACAGTCGGCTCATAATTTTCGATACCTGACTTCTTTTTTTCATCTACAACATAGAATGCATTCGTAATCAAATTCAAAATCACTCTTCCAATATCCTGCGGAATGATATTGATATTGCCGATGGTTTCATCATAATCTGTGTTCATGGTTGCATTGAAGGATTTGTCTTTTGCACGCAGGCCATGATAAGCCAATCGTAAATATTCATCAGCCAATGCATTAATATCAGTTGGTTCTTTTATTGCATTGTTTGTACTACGGCTGTGCTGCAACATGCCTTTTACAATAGCATCGGCACGTTTGCCATGGTGGTTTATTTTTTGTTCAGTCTCTGTCACATCTTTAGCAATTGCTTTAACTTCCTCATAATTTCCCTTTGTAATTTCTTCATTCATTTCTGCTAACAACTCTTTATTCACTTCTGAAAAATTATTAACGAAATTCAGCGGATTCTGTATTTCATGGGCAATGCCTGCAGTGAGTTCACCAAGGCTAGCCATTTTTTCTGATTGAATGAGTTGGGATTGAGTGGATTTTAAATATTCCAAACTATTTTGCAATTCCAGCGTACGTTCATGTACCTGTATTTCCAGTTGCTTTTGCTGCTCCTCGGCAAGTACTCTTTTTTCCTCCGATAATGCCACTATCTGTTGTGCATTGAGTACAATGTTTTTATTTATCTCCCTGAAACGGAGTACTACATATACCAATAAACTGAGCGGAAAACACAAACATATAGCAGTAACTAAATTTAAGTCAGTGTAAGAACCGTTTTCAGGTTTAAAAAAACCATAAATTAAAACTAAGACCAAAAATATTAGTATGCCCGAAGCTACTACTCGTTGAGCAGTTCCTGTTTTTTTAAAAGAACCAATAACCCAGAATAATATAACTGCTAAGTTTACAAATGAAGAGAGACCTCCCAGAATAACCAAAAAAATTTGATTCTGAATGCCGTAAAGATCGATTAACCCTTTAATTAAACCAGCCAAAGAAAAAAAGACGGCTCCTGTAAATAATACCCGGTTAAATCCTTTTAACCGAATTGTAAATATTTTTAATACAGTTTTAAGTATTAATAACACCAGAACGAAGCCAAGAATACGTGCCGCAGCAATTATATACAAGAGCCATTGCGGATGAATAACAGGTTCTCCTGCATAAATATTTAGGAACGTCAATATCATGTAACCACTAAGAATAAAACACACACTGGCATACAATAATAAATTGCGTTCATTTTTATTTAGCAAAAACAGTAAGAAAAACAGAAAGGCAAATAATAAATTTGCCCCAATCCATACTGTCCAGTAAGAAAATTCAATAGTTTTCCTGCTAAGGGATTTGTAGAGTGCATGATCAGTAGGAATAGAAATAAATCCCGATTTAAACCAGTTGCTTAGCTGTCCAATCATCAAACTGGTTCTTCGGCTTGTGGTAACAATTTCATCTTTTATATGAACAGCAAGAGTATGTACCTGTCCTGCAGCTAAATCTATTCTTCGTGTAGTATCTTTTTCAAGAAAAAATTGAAACTGCTCTTTATCGTTGCCCATCTTTCCGTATGCACCAAAGCATTGCCCATCTATATATACTTCGCCTGCTGCATACGGTTGATACATTAATCTCCACGGAATATTCACCAAACTACTGTCTAAAATAAATTTAAAACGAAACCATCCTTCAAGCTTTCCATGGGCATCGGTATAACCGGCATCTAAGTTTGGGGGCAGTAATGCTTTCCAGCCGGTCATATCAATGGTTGTATTGGCCCAAGTACTGTCGTTTCCCGAACGGAAATACCAGCCGCCCTTCCCGTAGAGTTTTAAAAATCCTTTTCCAATAAAGTCTTTACTGCTAAGGGTAACGATGGTATCCTGTGCCTGGTTGGGCTGTGCTTTTGCTTCCAATAGCAACATGCAAAAGAGTAAGGTGACTACTGATGAAACAATCCATTTATTTTGTGCCATACTATTCTTTTAAATTGGTAATACAATAATAAATTCTGAACCCTCACCTTCCTTTGTTTCTACTTTTAATTCACCGCCATGTGCTTTAATAATATCATAACTCAAACTCAATCCCAATCCTGTTCCCTGGCCTGTTGGTTTGGTGGTAAAGAAGGGTTGAAATATTTTATCTAATACTTTTTGGGGGATGCCGTTGCCATTGTCCTCAACCTTAACCTCAACCTTTCCATTTATTTTCTTTGTACTTACTGAAACAGTCGGCTCATATCCTGTTGGCTGCTGTTTCTTCTTCTCATCCACTACATAAAAAGCATTGGTAATTAAATTGAGAATAACCCTTCCAATATCCTGCGGAATAATATTGATGTTACCAATAGTTTCATCAAAATCAGTTTTCATGCTTGCATTGAATGATTTGTCTTTTGCCCGCAGTCCGTGATAGGCTAACCGCAAATATTCATCGGCCAGTTTATTAATATCCGTCAGTTCTTTTTTACCACTGCCGCTACTGGAGTGTTGCAACATTCCTTTTACAATTGCATCGGCTCGTTTGCCGTGGTGTAAAATTTTTTGCTGATTTTCGATTGCATCATTAGCAATTGCTTTAGCATCATCAATATTTCCTTTATCCAACTCCTCTTTCATTTCAACCAATAACTCTTCATTCACTTCCGAAAAATTATTAACGAAGTTTAACGGGTTTTGAATTTCATGAGCAATGCCTGCGGTGAGTTCTCCAAGGCTTGCCATTTTTTCGGATTGGATTAGCTGTGCCTGTGTTGCTTTTAATTCTGTGTAGGCTTTCTCAATTTCTTTTGCCTGCGCCAGTTCTTTTTGCTTCCTCTATTCGCTGACGTTCCTGTTCATCCAGAATAATACGTTGCAATTCCTGGAATCTTTTTGTCCCTGTTAAACTATCTTTTTCAACATTAGCTATGGCTAAATATTTATAAGCACTGTCATACTGATTTTTAGTTTTGAATAACTCGCTTAATAATACCGAGGCGTCATACACTCCTTTTCTGAATGAAACGGATTTACCAGTTTGTATCGCATTGTACGCATACTTCTTACTGGAATCAGGCATGTTCAGTTCATCATATAGTTTTGCCAGAAACAGGTTATTCATGG
>JANNAM010000175.1:0-2022 GCA_031384415.1 Bacteroidota bacterium | reverse complement strand
AAAGCCCAACGAGACTTCAGGAAAGGAAAACAAACCAACAGCAACTGAAGCACCTGAGTATTTTAACCTTCGCCCAAAACTCGAAAAAGAATATGGCTATACCCATGCGGTAAGAATTGGTGACGACCTGAAAATTTCAGGAGCAGTAAGTATGAATGATTCCGGGATGATTGTTGCTCCCGGCAATATGGAGCAACAGATGAAGAATTGTTATGCCGACCTGGAAAAAATATTACAGCATTATGGTTACACTTACGAAGATGTGGTGGCCGAAAATATTTATACTACAAATATGGGAGAGTTTATCAAAGTATCAGCCTTTCGTAATTCCATTTATAAAAAACAATTTCCCACCGGTACCTGGCTGGAAGTAAAAGGCCTGGCCGTAGAAGGGCAGTTGATTGAGATAGATATGGAAGCACATAAAACGAAATAAAAAAAATGATTGATCAAAACGAAGGACTGAAAAGAGAATTGGGCATTGCCGATGTAGCTATCAATGTAATCAACATAGCCATTGCCAGCGGTATTTTTTTATTGCCTGCATTAATAGCAGGTATTTTGGGCAATGTCAGTATTGTGGCTTATGCAGTTTGCGGATTCATGTTTTTGCTGGTGGCTCTTTGTTATGCAGAAGTAAGCAGCCGCATCACCACATCCGGTGGTATGTATGCATATATTGAAAAAGCATTTGGTCCTTTTTGGGGCTTTTTAGCAAACACACTTTTTTGGTTTGGAACAGGAGCTTTTGTTGCTGCGGCCCTCATCAATGGCATGGCCGATATGCTGTCTATTCCTTTTCCCATCCTTAACCAATACTTTTACCGGGGACTTTTATTTCTTATAATTTTTATTGCCGCTGCTTACAGTAATATTATTGGCACAAAACAGGGAATGTTAGTGATTAAGATTATCACTATAGTAAAAATTTTACCGCTCCTTTTAATATTGATAGCGGGGCTTACACAACTCAATACTGCAAATCTTACATGGGAAGGATTTCCTTCGGTTGATAAATTGGGAGCCGCTTCGCTTATTTTATTTTTTGCTTTTGCCGGAGGCGAAACTGCTTTAAACATCAGCGGCGAGATGAAAAATCCTAACCGCACAGCACCAATGGGTTTAATACTGGGCGTAATTATTTTAGTAGTTTTTTATGCTTTACTGCAATTGGTTTCTCAAAGTGCATTGGGTGCAGAACTGGCCAATCAAAAAGCACCGCTTGCTGCAGTTGCCGGAATTTTATTGGGCGGGTGGGGTATTAAAGTTTTAATAGCCTGTGGAGTTATCGCAATTTTCGGCAGTTTTTATTCTACTATACTTGGATTTCCGAGGGTGTTGTTTGCAGGCGCTAAAGATGGACTGCTGCCTAAGTTTTTGTCAACTGTTCACCCCAAGTATGCAACACCACACCTGGCCATTATCAGCTTTTCAGCCATTGCTTTTATCATGGCAGTTTCAGGTGGTTTCAGGCAATTGATTGTTTTAGCTACCATTACTTTACTCATTACTTATGCAGGTGTTGTATTGGCTTTAATAAAATTCAGGTTAAAAGATAGCAAAACATATCCGGCAAAATTTTTATTACCTGGTGGTTTACTCATTCCAGTGCTAACATTAATCATTCTTGGCTGGTTTCTATTTCAATCAAAGTTAAATGAGCTGATTGCAGTAGGTATTTTTTTAGCAGTGCTTTCGGTAATTTATGCAGTAAAAATATTTTTCAGTAAAAAAAGTTGATAAAGAAATAAAAATAAAATGAACCGTAAAACCAAATTGCTGCTTACAATACTCTGCATGCACACTGCTGTTCTTACAGCACAGGTACAGGTAAGTAAAGAGCCACGCCATAAGAATGTTTTAGAAAATAAATACATCCGCCTGCTGGATGTATGGATGAAGCCGGGTGATACCAGTATGTTGCATATTCATTCCACCCCATCGCTGTTTCTTCACTTTACCAACACAGATGTGTGCGTTCAACTAAAAGGCAAAGCATGGATAAAAAATAGAAATACGTCA
>JANNAM010000253.1:0-1700 GCA_031384415.1 Bacteroidota bacterium | reverse complement strand
GAAGATCCGCAGCACCGGCATGTATCGCATGCATTTGGGTTGCATCCCGGCAGGCAAATTTCTCCGTTAATTGATACGAACTATTCCAATGCCATTAAAAAAACGCTGGAGGCACGTGGCGATGGCGGGACAGGTTGGAGCAAGGCATGGAAAATAAATTTTTGGGCAAGATTGCTGGATGGTAACCATGCTTATAAAATGTATGGCGAATTATTAAAGACTTCAACACTCAATAATTTATTTGATACACACCCGCCATTCCAGATTGACGGAAATTTTGGAGCCACTGCCGGTATTGCTGAAATGCTGGTGCAGAGCCATCTTACCGGAATTCAACTTTTACCTGCTTTACCAACTGGCTGGAAAGATGGACATATAAAAGGGTTGATAGCCCGTGGCAATTTTGAAATTGAAATGTGGTGGAAAGATGGAAAACTAATAAAGGCGAACATTACTTCAAAAAAGGGAGGTCGCTGCAGGTTAATTACGCATGAAAAGATACAGGTAAAAAATACAAAATTGCTTACCAGGCTTCCGCTTGAGTATGATAAAACCTTACTGGAATCTGTTTTTGAAACAAAGGCAGGCATGAACTATGAAATTATTATAAAATGAAAAGGAAAATATTTATTGTGATCGTGGCGCAGCTTGTTGCCCATTCATTAATGGCCCAGCAAACATCCTTTAAATTTGATCTTGGCTCAGGCAAAACCACACCGGGCTATATTCAGATAACACCCGAATCAAAATTCACTTATCAAACCGGTTATGGTTTCGACCAGGGCTCTGTTGTACGATCTGTTGAACGAAAAGGCAACAATGCATTGACCTGTGACTTTATTACCGGCGATAAACCTTTTTATTTCTCGGTAAAAGTTCCGGAAGGCAATTACGATGTAAAGGTTATTTTAGGTGATAAGGAAGGCGTATCGGCTACCACAGTAAGAGCAGAATGCAGGAGGCTTTTTCTTCAAAATATAAAAACAAAACAAGGGGAAATTACAGAACAGACTTTTACCGTGCATGTGAAAGACAGTATTATAAAAGATGCCAATGGAGTTGCAGTAAGTAAAGTAAAATTGAAGCCCCGTGAAATTAATTACCTGCACTGGGATAATTTATTAACCATTGAATTCAACGATTCACTTGCAAAAGTATGCGGTATTGAAATTACCCCTAACACAACAGCTACCACCGTTTTTCTCGCTGGTAATTCAACTGTTGTTGACCAGGACCGGGAACCCTGGGCTTCCTGGGGACAAATGATCCCATCTTTTTTGGTGCCGTCAGCAGTGGTGGTGGCAAATTATGCCGAGTCGGGCGAGGCATTGAATTCTTTTGTAAGCGCCAAACGCCTGGAAAAAGTATTGAGCCTGATGAAGGCGGGCGATTATTTATTCATCGAGTTTGGGCACAATGATCAAAAGCAAAAAGGAGAGGGTGTTGGTGCTTTTACTACTTACAAAAAAAGTTTGCAGTTTTTCATTAACGAAGTGAGGAAGAAAGGTGGAATCCCGGTTCTTATAACTTCTATGCACCGCAGAAATTTTGATTCAACCGGCCACATCGTTAATACACTGGGCGATTACCCCGAAGCTGTGCGGCAAACAGCCAGGGAAGAAAAAGTGGCATTGATCGACCTGAATGCCATGAGCAAAACATTATACGAAGCATGGGGAGAAGTAGCTTCAGTAAAGGCA
>JANNAM010000064.1:0-27191 GCA_031384415.1 Bacteroidota bacterium | reverse complement strand
TTTCGCTGAAAAATAAAAAGGGAAGGGCTTTGGGATGTTTGTTTGCCATTGTAATTTAAATTTTGAAAAGTAAGATAAATATAAATGGCGACTAAAAGCCGCCATTTAAACCATTACATTATACCCAATTTATTTTTTCTTTGCAGTCCGGTAAAGCATCCATCCCATTATAGCAAAGAACAATACACCCAGTAAATAATATCCATTTGTACTTAGACCGCTGCTGAGCGATTCTTCCATGCTTATTTTCTTCAGGAATTTATCGCCACCATCGCTGCCCGAAACAAATGCAATTACAACACCGGCAACTGCACCACCGGCAACAAGCCCGGTAGCAAATAAACTTCCTTTGCCCAATTCTTCCTCTTCAGGTTTGGTTTCGGTGTTTTCTTTTTTCTTTCTAATATCAACCAAACCTTTTATTGCACCACCAATTGCAATTGGTAATGTTGTAGACAATGGAAGATATGCACCAACAGCAAAACTCAATGACTTAATGCCACACAGCTCCATCACAACAGCAAGAAAAATTCCTACAAAAACATATTGCCAGTCTAAATTAAAAGAAAGAATACCTTTTATTAAAGTGGCCATCAGTGTTGCCTGTGGTGCAGGATATTTTTCTGTTCCTATTGCATGATTAATGCCCTGCGCCAGCATATCTGCATTGGGCTTATCTAAATATTTTATAGTAATGCCAATAACAATTGAGGAAACGATGGCGCCAATAAACAATGCAATCTGCTGGTTTCGGGGTGTGGCACCCACAATGTAGCCACTCTTTAAATCCTGTGATGTAGCACCGGCATTTGCTGCAGCTATGCAAATCATTCCACCAACAACCAACACCAAAGGTTCATAAGCTTTTCCCGTCCAGCCAACGGCCATAAAAATTAAACTTGTTCCCATTACAGTTGCAATCGTCATTCCGCTGATAGGATTATTGGAAGAACCAATAAGCCCGACTATTCTTGATGAAACAGTAACAAACAAAGCACCGAAGATGATTACTAAAATGCCAATCAATAATTTTTGTAAAATATTTTCGCCGGGAACCTGCGGCAGGATGGCAATAAGAGCAACCAAGCCTAAACTTCCAAAAGCAACCACTTTAATATTCAAATCTCTTTCGGTTCTTAAAACGCCTGTTGATGCTTCGGCTGAATTACTTTTTATAGAACTAACACTCCCTTTAATTGATTTAACGATTGTAGGAATTGTTTTAATTAATGTAATGATACCGCCTGCAGCAACTGCACCTGCACCAATCTGGCGTATGAAGGCATAATAAATTGCAGCAGAGTAATCATTGAAAGAATGTGTTGCCGCATTCCATCCGCCTTTGCCACCATCTTTTGCAAGATCGCTCAGGTAGCCCAATTTTACCAACTGCGTTGCAATGGTATCGGCCGGAACAATTGATGATAAAAGCGGAATAAGTACCAGCCAGCTAAGCACACCGCCAGCAACCAGCACACCAGCAATGCGTGGGCCTATTATATAACCTACACCCAAATACTCCGGTGTTATTTCGCCACTGATTTTTGCAGAGGGAAAAAACTTATTTGCTTTTTCTGTGAGGTATTGAGGTGTTTCGGCAATTACACGAAATATTTTTTGCAGAATAGCATAACCAAAAGCTACACCCAAACCCCAGAAAGCAGTTTTGGCAAAATCACCACCTTTTTCTCCGGCTTTCAGTACATCACCGCAGGCAGTTCCTTCGGGGTATGGTAAAGTATCATGTTCATTTACTATCAGTGCTTTTCTTAAGGGCACCATCAGCAATGTACCAAGCATGCCGCCAACAATTGCTAATATTAATATGGTTAAATAATTAAAATAAGAAGCGCTGTCGGGTGATGAAAGAAATAAAAATCCAGGCAATGTAAAAGAAACACCTGCTGCAATACTTTCACCTGCGCTGCCGGTGGTTTGAATAATATTGTTTTCGAGGATGGTTGTTTTAAAAAATTTTCGGCCCAGTGTAATGGCAATTACTGCAATCGGGATTGATGCAGAAACTGTAAGGCCGGCTTTTAATGCAAGGTAAACAGTGGCAGCACCAAATATTACCCCAAATAAACTACCCAGTAAAATTGACTTTGCTGTCAACTCTTTCATGATGGTTTGAGGAGAAACAAATGGCTGGAAGATTTTCTTTTCAGACATAGCAGTTGTTGGTTTTTGAAAAAGTAAGATAAATAAAAAAGGCGATACGGTCAGGTATCGCCTTATGGATTGAATAATATTTTAAGTAGAGCCGGTTTTGTCTTTTACAATCTGGTTAAGCGATTTTAATCTTGAAAAAATAAGAATGCCACCAATAAATGCGGCAATAACCAATATCATAAAGAACATTTTTTTATCAGTGAAATCATCCCAGAAACCTGTCATTACCCCAGCTACTTTACCACCTATAGAAGTGGATAAGAACCAGCCCCCCATCATCAATGCTGTTAACCTTGCCGGTGCAAGCTTAGATACGAATGACAATCCGATTGGACTTAAGAATATTTCACTTATGGTGAATACAAAATAGGTCCCCCATAGCCATGCAGGCGAAGCCTTGTGTGTATAGATAGAAGGAACCGACATTATTGCAAATACCATCACAAGAGCAGATAGACCTGATATAAACATGGCCATACCAAACTTAGAGGTAGTGCTGGGTTCCTTACCCCGCTTTCGCAAATAATCAAACAGCGGCACAAAGATTAAAGTAAGCAGAACAATAAATAATGGATTGATAGATTGAAAGAGTTCGGTATTGGTAAGTTTTACATTTTGTCCACCAGGCCATTGGTCTTTTGGTACATTATTGAAATATGGATCGGGGCCCATTATCTTTACAGCATGACCGCTGTCATCTTTTACATCCACAAAATATTCATTTACCTTATTGACCAGCCTTGGGGTGTCGGTTACTTCCTGTAAAGGGAAAATTGCACCCGTTATTTTTGCTGTTGTGGGAGAAGCAACCCTGTCAGTATGTTTTTCTGCCCATAAAGTAAGCCCTGTAGCATTTTGGTTATAAATAGTCCAGAAGGCAATTGCAATTGCAAAAATGAATAAAAGAGAACCAATACCTTTTTTATCCTGCCCTTTTGCTTTTACCCATAAAGAGATATAAAAAGCGATAATTGGCAAACATGCAAAAATGAAGGCGTCATTTGCCTGTGTTCCCATAATGGTGCCACCAAATAATTTTGTTGGAAGAAACCATCCAATGGCTGCAGCAATAAGGGCAGGAACAAAAACATAACCGAGTATTTGCGGAAGGGACATATCTTCAGGCTGGGCAGCCTTCTTTATGTCTGCTTCTTTTATTTCTTTGTTTTTTATTGAAGTGGCAAGCAGGCAAAGTCCAATAATAAGCCCTATGCCTGCAGCAGCAAAAGCATAACCCCATCCATACGAATTGCGGAGCCAGGCCGCAACAAAATTGCAAACAAAAGCGCCGATATTGATGCCCATGTAGAAAATGTTATAAGCATTATCTTTTAAAGGTTTTAAATCTTCCCTATTGTAAATATTGCCTAAAAGCGTGGATATATTTGGTTTGAAAAAACCATTGCCAACAATAATAAGGGCAAGTGAAACAAACATGGCTGTATTGCCCGGTATCGAAAGCCCAAGGTAGCCAGCAGCCATTAATGAGCCGCCTATAAAAATGGATTTAATGTATCCAAGATACCGGTCGGCAATAAGCCCACCTATAAAAGGAGTCAGGTAAACCAAGGCTATAAAACTTCCTACAATATCAGCCCCTATTTTTTCATCAAATGCTTTGCCCCCTGTTTTTGTGTCAATCAAATAAAGTAATAAAATACCTACCATCAAATAGTAAGCAAATCGTTCCCACATTTCAGTAAAAAAAAGGATGTAAAGGGCTTTAGGGTGTTTACCCAACTTTACTTGTTCAGTCATACAGCTTGGTTTTAATGCTTGAAATTATTGGTTATGAAACCTCAAAATACAGAAATTCTTATTAGCAGCAGCAAATTGGGCGGCTCTATTTTTGAATGGCAGGGCAATGGAAATACATTCGTTGATAAATTAATCTTGAAATAAGCCATCATAATTTTACTTTCGCAATCTCAAGCATCATTATCACCAGCGTATGAATATTCTTATTATTGGCTCGGGCGGAAGGGAACATGCTTTTGCATGGAAACTGAAACAAAGTAAACACTGCGATGATTTATTTACTGCACCCGGCAACGCCGGCACAGCTTTATGCGGCACCAACCTGCCAATTGGTGTTGCCGATTTTGAAGCTTTGGCCGCTGCATGTGCAGAGCATAATATTGAACTTGTTTTGGTAGGACCCGAAGAGCCGCTGGTAAAAGGCATTTACGATTTTTTTAAAAACAACAGCGCCACCAAACACATTCATGTAATTGGCCCCGGCAAAGCTGCCGCACAATTAGAAGGCAGTAAAGCGTATGCAAAAGCGTTCATGAAAAAATACAATATTCCTACCGCTGCTTATAGAGAATTTACCCAGGAAAGTTATATCGAAGGCGCCGAATACATAAAAAAACATCCACTGCCGGTTGTGTTAAAAGCCGACGGGCTGGCGGCAGGTAAAGGCGTTGTTATTTGCGAATCTGTTATTGAAGCGCTTGCCGAATTTGAACTGATGCTCCTGCGTTCAAAATTTGGCGAAGCCGGGAAAAAAGTAGTAGTAGAAGAATTTTTAAGCGGCATTGAACTAAGTGTTTTTATTTTGACCGATGGAAAAAGTTATGTGTTGCTGCCCGAAGCCAAAGATTATAAAAAAATTGGCGAAGGCGATAAAGGGCTTAATACCGGCGGCATGGGCGCCTTAAGCCCGGTACCTTTTGCCGATGCAGTTTTTATGCAAAAAGTTACAACCCAGATTATTAAACCCACCGTTGCAGGCCTGCAGCAGGAAAAAACTGATTATAAAGGTTTTGTTTTTATAGGGGTGATTAATGAAAAGGGTGAGCCCAAAGTGATAGAATACAACTGCCGCATGGGCGACCCCGAAACCGAAGTAGTGTTGCCCCGGTTAAAAAATGATTTTGTTGAATTGCTATTGGCTGCGGCCCTGCAGAAATTGGATGATATTACCATTGAAACAGAGCCCCACATTGCGGCAACTGTAATGGCTGTTAGCGGGGGTTATCCGGGCGAATTTGTAAAAGGCTATCCCATTAAAGGTTTGGATGAAGAAGCAATTGAAGGGAGTTTTGTTTTTCAATCGGGAACAAAGCAGGAGGGGGAACATGTTGTTACAGATGGCGGCAGGGTGCTTACAGTAACTTCTTTTGGCGATACTATTAAAGAAGCCGTGGAGCAATCGAATTACATGCTTGAGCAAATTTATTTTGCAGGTATTTATTACCGCAACGACATCGGATTTGAATTTACCTGATTTTTTTATTTTTCTTTTACCAAAATATTTACTAAAAGGCTTAAAAATAAAGGTTTTGCCGTTGTTAATTCAAATATTTAACATCACCTTTGCCATCATTATTTTACATTCTTCTTTTTCACTAAACACAAATGGGACTTTTTAATTTTTTTACACAGGAAATTGCGATTGACCTGGGTACTGCCAACACCCTCATTATACACAACGACGAAGTAGTAGTAAATGAGCCTTCTATTGTTGCCTTAGACCGAAACAATCCTAAAAATATTTTAGCCGTGGGCAAAAAGGCATTGATGATGCATGAAAAAACCCACGAAAGTATCCGTACGGTTCGTCCGCTGAAAGACGGCGTAATTGCAGACTTTAACGCCGCCGAGCTGATGATAAGGGAGATGATCAAAATGATTTATCCCAAAAAACCATTGTTTGCCCCCAGTTGGCGTATGATGATTTGCATACCCAGCAGCATTACCGAAGTAGAAAAACGTGCCGTACGTGACAGTGCCGAGCAGGCCGGTGCCAAAGAAGTTTATCTTATTCATGAGCCAATGGCAGCAGCGCTGGGTATTGGCATTGATGTGGAAGAGCCCGTTGGTAACATGATTATTGATATTGGTGGAGGAACAACCGGCATTACAGTTATTGCCCTTGCAGGGATTGTTTGCGACCAGAGTATCCGTATTGCAGGTGATGAATTTACTGCAGATATTATGGAAGCATTGCGCCGCTATCACAGTTTATTGATTGGCGAACGCACCGCTGAGCAAATTAAAATTCAGGTAGGTGCCGCCATGAAAGACCTCGATAATCCGCCCGAGGATATCCCGGTAAATGGCCGGGACCTTGTAACCGGCATTCCCAAACAGGTGATGGTAAGTTACCAGGAAGTAGCCGAAGCATTGGACAAAAGCATTTTTAAAATTGAAGAAGCAATTTTAAAAGCACTGGAAACAACACCTCCCGAACTGGCAGCTGATATTTACCGCCGTGGTTTATATCTTACCGGTGGTGGCGCCTTGCTAAGGGGTTTGGACAAAAGAATAGCAGCAAAAATAAAATTGCCTGTGCATGTAGCCGACGATCCGTTGAAAAGTGTGGTACGTGGTACCGGCATAGCCTTAAAGCATTACGACCGCTATCCTTTTGTGATGAGATAGTTAAGTTTTTAAAAAGAAAAATTCTAAATTCTAAAGGCGGTTTATTTTAGAATTTAGAATTTTAATATTAAATATTTCCCGTCGTTGCGTAATATCTTTCTTTTTATCCGCCGTTATTTCAATCTCATTTTCTTCCTGTTTTTACAGGGGTTTTGTATTTATTTGATTGTTACTTACAGTAAATATCATCATGCTGCATTTAGCAAAACCGGCCTGGAAGTTTCGGGTTATTTCAGCAAACAATACAACGAGGTTGAATATTTTTTTCATTTGAAAAAAACTAATGAAGACCTTGTTAAAATAAACGAGCGGCTGCTGAATGCACAACGACAAAATTTTATGCAGCCCGATACTGCCAGCATAATAGCAGACGGACCGGTTACTAATGATACACTGGAGATTCACCGCAAATGGCTTTACCGCTGGGCAAAAGTGGTGCAGCAGTCAACGGTTAACCAAAGCAATTATGTGATATTGAACCGGGGAACCAGCCAGGGAGTATCGCAGGATATGGGAGTGGTGGACATAAACAATGGAGTAGTTGGTAAAATTGTGGAAGTAAGTAATAATTATGCTGCAGTAATGAGTTTGCTGCATAAAGACAGTAAGGTGAGTGCAAGGCTATTTAAATCTCCTGAAGCAGTAGGAACAATTGTGTGGGACGGGAAAACGCCTAACATTGTTCAGTTAACCGGTATTTCAAAAAGTGCAAAAGTGGTAAAGGGTGATTCGGTGGTTACAACAGCATTGACAGCTACGTATCCGCCCGGTTATTTAATTGGAGTGGTAGATGAAGTGATTGCTGAAAAAAGCACCAACAATTATTTATTGAAAATTAAAACCACGGTTAACTTTTACAATGTGCAGATGGTGATGGTGATTGATAATTTGCAGAAAAAAGATATTGAAGAACTTGAAAATAAATTGAAAAAGAAAACCCTGTAAAGCAGTAGTTTTTTTAATGAGCAGCTTAGTAAAAAATATTGTTCGGTTTGCATTGGTTATTCTTGTGCAGGTTTATGTGTTGGATAGTATCCATCTGCACCAGGTAGTAACACCTTATCTCTACTTTCTTTTTATTTTGTGGATGCCTTTTAAAATGAACCGCACCTGGCAACTGGTTATTGCGCTTGCGTTGGGATTGACGCTGGATTATTTTCGCCACCATCCGGGTTTTCATGCAGCGGCCTGTGTACTGATTGCTTACCTGCGTCCATTTTTGGTTAACTTATTTATTCCGCAGGAAGGTGCCGAAACCAATTATGAAGAACCATCTGTAAAAAGCATGGGGGGCATTATGCCTTATTTTATTTTTGTAGCGGTACTCACTTTTATTCATCATGGCTGGTTGTTTTTATTGCAGGCATGGCAGTTTGGAAACATCTGGTATTTTTTGGGGAACACCATTTTTTCTACCGCAATAAGTTTAGTGCTTATAATTATTACTGAGTTATTATTTGTACGCAAACAAAAATTCAGAACAAATACTATTTAGAATTTTATTTTTCATTATTAGAATTTACAAAAGGTGTCTGTCTTTAATCAATCAAGAAAAAACGTTGTACGGCTTATTTTTATAGCCATGTTTCTTGTAATTATTGCACGCCTGTTTACTTTGCAGCTTTTATCTTCCCGTTACCGTATTGATGCAGATGCACAGGGAACTTTTCGCAAAGTTGTTTATCCCGACAGGGGAATTGTTTATGACCGCAAAGGAAGGCCCATCCTGCAAAACACTACCATTTACGACCTGATGGTGGTGCCCGGTAAAATTAAAGGCACCGATACCATGGTGCTGTGCCGCATCCTGAATATTGATACCGCCGAGTTTCATAAACGTATTGTATCTGCCATTATAAAAAATAAAAGTTACCGGCCTTCGGTATTTGAAGCATTACTTAATAGTGAAAAACTTGCAAAGCTTAATGAAAGCATGTACAAACTGGTGCCCGGATACTATCTGCAGGAGCGACCGGTAAGAGATTATCCTTATGATGCTGCCGGAAATATTTTAGGCTATTTATCTGAAGTGGATTCTAATTTTCTCAAAAACCACAATACCGAAGGATACCAGATGGGTGACTATGCCGGCAAAACCGGTATTGAACGCAGCTATGAAAAAGTATTGATGGGGCAAAGGGGTATTGAATTTTGGAAACGGGATAAAATGAACCGTTTAACAGAACCGCTTGAAGGAGGCAAATATGATACGGCTGCCATTGCAGGGCAAAACATGCACACATCTCTTGACATTGAACTGCAGGAACTCGGTGAAAAATTAATGGAAAATAAACTGGGTTCAATTGTGGCAATTAACCCACAAACGGGCGGCATCATTGCAATGGTAAGCAGCCCAACCTTTAAACCAAAATTACTTACTGGTTCCGAAAGAAAAAAACACATTGCCGAATTACTGCTTAGCCCTGCAAAGCCTTTATTAAACAGGGCAGTTAATGCATCTTACTCACCCGGTTCAACTTTTAAAACTTTGCAGGCGCTTGTTGGTTTGCATGAAGGAGTAATTACAACACAAACACAGGTTAGTTGTGGTGGTGCATTTTATGGCTGCGGAAGCGGTAAGCCAATGAAATGTTTAGACCGGGGAACATTCAATATGCAAAGCGCCATTACAGTTTCAGACAATACTTATTTTGCCACAGTTATGCAACGGATAATTAATAATCCTAAATACCCAAATGTTGACAGCAGCCTTGCAAGCTGGGACAGGTATATGTATGCATTTGGCCTCGGGCACAAGCTGGGTGTTGATGTGCCTTCAGAAAAACGGGGCAATATTCCCACGCCGGCATATTATAATAAAGTGTATGGAAATGGCCGGTGGAATTATTGCAGTTTTCGTTCGGTTAGTATTGGACAGGGCGAAGTAGATGTAACACCCATTCAGGTTGCCAATGAAATGGCATACATCGCCAATAAGGGCTGGTACAAAATTCCGCACATTGTTGACTCTATTGAAGGAGGCGATAAATTCGGGGTGCTTACAAAATTCCAGGAAAAACAAAATGCCATTGATATTCCCGACAGTATTTTTGAAGTAGTGCATAATGGAATGCAGGGTGTGGTTGACAGGGGAACCGGCGCAGGCGCAAGAGTAAAAGATATTGTTGTTTGTGGCAAAACCGGTACTGTAGAAAACTATGACAACGGCATAAAACAACCCAATCACTCTTTCTTTTGTGGCTTTGCACCAAGAGACAATCCAAAAATTGCCATTATGTGTGTGGTGGAAAACAGTGGCCGATTTGGTGGTACTTATGCTGCACCAATTGTTGGGCTGATGATTGAAAAATATTTGAAAGATTCGATAACAGATAAAGGGAGGCTTGCAAAAGTGGAACAACTGTCGAAACTGAATTTAATTCCGGCACGTGTTTACAGGGAAATACGCAGGCAGGATTCACTGATGCATTCAAGGGACTCTGCGTATTTAATAGCCCAGGGGTTTATAAAGATTGCAAAAGATACTTTGGGAATAGAGGAAGAAGAAACAGATATTGAATCGCTGGAAAAAATAAAAAAGGATTCATTTAAAAAAGAAAATCCCAAAAAAGAAAACAATGATGGTAAAATGCAAATTAACACAGAAGGTATTTTGCCCAACGAAAAAAAGAAACCTGCAGTAAAAGATTCTGTTCCTGGTAAATAATGTATCAAAAAAATTCTTCCATATCAAAAGGAGTTGACTGGCTGATGGTTTGGCTTTATGCCATACTGTGCATCATTGGCCTGCTTTGTATTTTTTCTGTAGAATACAGGAGCGGAGACGGAGTGATACAAAATTTTCTTGGGTTTAAAAAAAATTACAGCAAGCAGTTCTTTTATTTTGGGGCTTGCATCGTGTTAGCCATTTTTATTTTATTAACCGACAGC
Organism: Bacteroidota bacterium; assembly: GCA_031384415.1. Classification (GTDB taxonomy): domain Bacteria; phylum Bacteroidota; class Bacteroidia; order Chitinophagales; family Chitinophagaceae; genus Ferruginibacter. The sequence continues at coordinate 16,739 of JANNAM010000064.1, read as the reverse complement.
AAATTATTCACAGCCACTGCCAATCTTTCTTATCTTATTGGCATTGCTTTAATACTGGCAACATTTGTTGTGGGCAAGGAAATTAAAGGTTCCAAAAGCTGGATACCTTTGGGTTTTATGAACCTGCAGCCTGCTGAGCTGTGTAAAATTTTTACAGCTTTGGCAGTAGCCAAATATCTTTCCATGCAGGAAACCGATTTCCGAAAATCCAGGTCGCAATTAATTGCTGCTGCAATTGCATTTGCACCTGCAGTATTTTCAATCCTTCAGGGTGAAACAGGATTAGCCCTTGTTTATTTTGCTTTTTTAATTCCTATGTATAGGGAAGGTTTACCACCCGGCTATCTAATTGCCGGCACTGCTATGGCAGTGTTGTTGGTTATTTCTCTTTTATTTAAACCACTTACTTTAATTTTTGCATTTACTATTGCAGCATTTGTGGCGATTTATATTTTAAGAAGACAGATAAAACGAAACCGGCAATTGCTTCTTATTATAGTGAGCATTTGGATTTTTTGCAGCGCTTTCACTGGTGTGGCTGTGCCCTTTGTATTTAAACATGTTTTAAAAAAATACCAGGCCGACAGAATTTACAGTATGGTTGGAGTTGACAACCCTTATGTTGATGTAAAAACCGATGTCAATGCTGCAGAAGAAAAGGACAAACAAAAAGAAAAAGACAAACAGAATTATAATGTAAAGCAATCCATCATTGCCATAGGCTCCGGTGGCCTGCCTGGTAAAGGCTTTTTAAAGGGCACACAAACCCAAGGGGATTTTGTTCCTGAACAGCATACGGATTTTATTTTTACCTCAGTAGGCGAAAATTTTGGTTTTTGGGGCAGTGCATTATTGATGCTGCTTTATCTTGGTTTGCTGCTGCGTATTATAACAATTGCCGAAAGGCAGCGAAGTACTTTCAGCCGGGTTTATGCTTACAGTGTTGCAGGGATAATTTTCTTTCATGTGGCGGTAAATATTTGTGTAACTATCGGCCTTGCTCCTGTTATTGGTATTACGCTGCCATTGATGAGTTATGGCGGTTCTTCTTTACTTACATTTACCATTCTTATTTTTGTTTTAATAAAATTAGATGCCGACAGACAAATGGTACTTCGTTAATAAAACTATTCCTTCATTTTCATTTTATTGCCTGAAATTTACTGCATGAAAATTATTCCTTTAAGCGAAGGCGCTTTTACTGTTGATAAAACAAAGCAGTTTGTTCCTTTCAACAAAGAAAAAGATACGATGCAGAACCGGCCTGCAGGCAGCCTGCTGGTAGAGATACAACCTTTTTGTATAGTTACTTCAAAAGACATCATTATAATAGATACAGGTTTAGGATTCTCCAATGCTGACGGCACTTTGCAAATTCACCAGAATTTAGTAAATGAAGGTATTAATCCATTAGATGTAACCAAAGTTTTGCTAAGTCATTTACATAAAGATCATTCAGGGGGAATAAGCCGGGAAAATAAAGTGATGCAAAACAAATCGTTCAGCTTTCCTAATGCTGTTTTTTTTGTGAATAAAAGCGAACTGGATTTTGCTTTGCAAAAAGGAAAGCCTTCTTATTCACCGGAAGAGTTTGATATTTTGTTAAACAATGATAAAGTGCAATTGCTTGATGAAAATGGGGTTATTGATAACTATATCACTTACCACGTAAGCGGGGGGCATTCTCCATTTCACCAGGTTTTTTGGATAGAAGAAGAGGAGCAAAAAATATTTTTTGGCGGCGATGTAGCTCCACAGCTTCAGCAAATGAAAAACCGCTTTATTGCCAAGTATGATTATGACGGAAAAAAATGTATGGAATTAAGACAGCAATGGTGGCAGCAGGGATTAGCCGAAAAATGGACCTTTCTTTTTTATCATGATATAAAAACTCCGGTTTATACCCAACCCTGATACCCCTTAAAAAAAGAGGCCTGCCCTAGAAAGAGCTGGCCGTTGCTAACCTATGAAAAACACCTAAGGCAAATTTATAGGAAAAAAGTAAACAAACAAGTATTTTTACTAAAAAGTTAGACCGTAATTTTACTGTGCCCGTATTTTAACGGAAAAACCCCTTACAATTACGTAAGGGGTTTTTAAATGCTTGTATTGTAATGATTTAGATTTATGCTCTTCTTACATTAGGCCTTGTTCTCTGTTGATTTTGCCTTTGTTTTCGTATTCTCTCAAGTAACTTTCTGGTAAATTCTGCATTCATCCGGTAAAATCTTTCGGTTCTCTTAGGGCCTAAAATTCTGCTGAAGTTTTCCTGGTATCTTTTTTTGATGTTAAGTACAGATTGCTGTTTTTCCAGTTCAGGCAGTTCAGGCTTTACCGTTTTTAACTCATTTTCAAACTGTGTGTGTATGGGCCAGAATTTCTGAGCTTCATCCGAGGAAAGGTTCAGCTCCTGGGTTATATAGGCAACATATAAAGCCTTAATTTTTTCCTGTCTTTTTGTTTCGTCAACTGCAGGATCGTCCTGTGCCCTGGCAACAGAAAAAATGCCGAGTAAAATTGTGGATATGAGTATAAATTTTTTCATGATAAAGCCATTTAATTTTTCAAATCTTCAAGGTTAATATTGTCAAGGTATTTATCTAAAGCCTTGTCATCATTCAGATAATCTTCCCTGCTGGGCAATTCATTTTCATCAATGGTGTTGGCAACTAAAGATGCTTCAACATTTTCGCCATTATTCTGAAGGTACTTTACAATATCTGCATCAGTAATATTAGCCAGTTCTTCATCCACTTTTGTGTTAATCATTTTGTTGTATTCAGCTTTAGTAATAGAGCCGGCAATCTGATTATTACTGCTTCGGAGGTTAAAAAATTTAACTGCACCAAAAGCCATTATACCTGTGAAAGCAGCAGCTACAGCATATTTCAACCAAACAGTACGCTTTTGCATAGTAACTACTTTTGCATGAGCAGGCTGTATTTCATGTAATAAATTATCTGGCAATTCATTAAAATAGTCTTGAGGAATCTGGTAAACATTTTCATTTTGAATGCTGTAAAGCATCGGCGATAAATTCCTTAATTCTTCACTAGCTGTTTGTGTTTTTATTTTGTTCAGCACTACATCAGTCAAAATATCAAAATATCCCTGCGGTACTTTAAATACATTTGTTTTGGATGCATTGCTTAACAACGAAGAAATGGAATGAAGTTCAGTAGTTGATGTTTCTGCTTGTTGTGCTTTTATTTTATTTAAAATTGTATCAGCCAAAGTATCAAAATAACCTTCGGGCAAATTAACGTTATCTTTTCCTGTAACAACATCAAAACTTTCAGTTATATTGTTTTTTACAATGGCTAAAATAATATCTGTTAACTGCTCAAAATATCCTGCCGGAACAGTAAAAACATTTACTTTTTCCATACCTGATAAAGCGGAGTTCAATTCTTTTAATTCATTCAATATGTTTGTTCTTTTTTCCATTGCACAGTTCTGACGTTTTTTTAAGCCTGAAGTTTAACGATTTAGTATAAAATCCTCTATTTTTTTCACTGCATGATGATAGCTTGCTTTAAGGGCACCTTGGCTTGTTTCCAGCACCCGGCTCATTTCTTCATAAGGCATCTCATCATAGTATCTTAAATTGAAGACAGCTCTTTGTTTATCAGGCAGTTGCTGAATTGCAACTTGTAGCTTCCATTCCAGTTTATTGCATCAAAATGTTCACTTGCTTTTACTTTATTGCTAAGGCCCGATTCTTCGTCACTCAGCGAAAGGGTTGTTCTTTTTTTTCTTTGTTCTAAAAAAGTGAGGCTTTCGTTGGTGGCAATGCGGTAAAGCCAGGTATAAAGCTGGCTGTCTTCCCTGAAATTATCCAGGCCGTTCCACACCTTAATAAACATATTTTGTAACACATCATTAGCATCTTCATGCTCTACCACCATACGCCGGATATGCCAATATAATTTTTCCTGGTATTTTTTTATAATACGGGTAAATCCTCTTTCTTTTGAGGAAGGGTCTTTAAACTGAGCCAGCAGTTCTTTATCATCTAGATGTTCGGCCATAATAAGGTTGACAGGGTAAAAATAAAAAACCAACCTTAAGATTGGTAATTATCCGAAAGGTTTAATGGTATTATTTCCTTGCTATTACTTTCAGAGCTGCTTCTACAATATTGTCAGTATCTAACCCGTATTTTTTCAATAGTTCAATTGGTTTGCCGCTTTCGCCAAAAGTATCATTGGTGCCGATGTATTCTACAGGAACGGGGAAATTTTTTGCAGCAACCTGTGCAATGCTGTCTCCCAGTCCGCCAATAACATTATGTTCTTCTGCAGTTACGGCACATTTTGTTTTTTTAATGGAAGCAATTATGGCTTCTGTATCAAGCGGTTTAATTGTATGAATGTTTATTACATCCACACTTAATCCTTTTTCCTGCAAAATTTTTCCTGCTTCAATGGCTTTCCACACAAGGTGGCCACAGGCAAAAATGCTTACATCTGTTCCTTCGGAAAATTGCTGGGCTTTGCCAATTACAAAATCAACTTCACTGGTAAAAATGGGCCAAACCGGGCGGCCAAAGCGTAAATAAACCGGGCCTTGGTAAGTGGCAATTGCTATGGTAGCAGCCTTTGTCTGGTTATAATCGGCCGGTACAATTACTGTCATACCGGGCAGCATCTTCATCAATCCAATATCTTCTAAAATCTGGTGGGTAGCACCATCTTCGCCAAGTGTTAATCCTGCATGACTTGCACAAATTTTTACATTTTTACCGCTGTAGGCAATAGACTGGCGAATCTGGTCGTAAACCCTTCCGGTGGAGAAATTAGCGAATGTAGTAGTGTAAGGAATTTTTCCGCCTATAGTTAACCCTGCAGCAATGCCCATCATATTTGCTTCTGCAATTCCGCATTGAATATATCTTTCGGGGAATTCTTTTATAAATCCCTGCAATTTTAATGAACCTGCAAGGTCTGCAGTTAATGCAACTATATTTTCATTTTTCCTGGCGGCTTCTAAAATGCCGTCGCCAAAACCGCTACGGGTATCTTTGTTGCCGGTAACCTGTATTTCGTTGAGCATAAAATAAAACTATTTATTAAGATGCTGCAAAGTAAAAGAAAGATTTGATTGAGAAGTTTAGTTATAAGAAAAGTTGCCCACATCTGCAGCGCAAAAATAATTTTAGGTATCCATTAAAGTCAATTAGATATTTCGGCAGCTTTATAATACTTAAGCCCCAGGCTTTTTACAAGAGAAAATATTTTGAGTAGCCTTTCCTTACTCACGCTAAGCCTGCCGTTGGTATTAATATTATGAGCCACCAAAACGGCACAGGCATTATAACTCTTGGCTGCTTCAAGTAATTGTGTTAGTACTACATCGCTGTGGTTGCTTCCTTTATCAATGCCAAAACCATAAAGTACATCATTTTTTTCGCCGGAGGCAAGACTTTTTGAATAATCATAACTTCCATTTAATGCTCTTACACTTTTAAAATATCTTTTTAAGGCTTTATTTATTACAGCATTGTGTGTTCCATAAGGGTAAGCAAATGTTGTGGGGTAAAAGCCATCATTGTTCATCATTTTCAATCCGCAAACAATTTCTTTCTGAATAAATTCATCGATGGTATGATGGTATTTGTAAATGTAATCTACCGTGTTGTAATGGCTGATGGTATGGTAGGCAATTTCGTGGCCATGGCTTTGAATTATGTGTAATTTATTTTTTTGGTCGGCAGTAAGGCGGTTGTATTTACACACATAAAAAGTAGCTTTTGCTCCTGCAGAATCCAGCAACGGAAGGTATTTAAACCAGTTATCTATCCTGTCATCATCAAAAGTAAGTACAATACCCTGTTGGTTAAGGGAACCTTCTTTCTTAAATTTCTTACATCCCGAAAATACAATAATCACTACCATAAGGCTGCAAAGCAGTCCTGCAATTTTTTTTGCCATATACCAGTTTGTTTCTTTTTGATGAGGGTGCTAAACAAGGGGAAATTAATAGGATGGCCTTTTTGGAAGCGGTGAAGATAATGGAAAACTTAATTCAAATCAGCAATTTGGGAGGCAAATTCTTTTTCCTCGTTTTTCAGCTTCAACTCCCATTGCCATGCAGTATCAACCATATTATTTAAATTATAGTTGGGAATCCAGCCAAGAAATTCTTTTGCTTTATCATTATTGGCATAAATAGCAATTACGTCGCCTGGCCGTCTTGGTCCAAGCTGAAAGTTAAGTTTTACACCGTTCACTTCTTCAAAAGCTTTAATTACTTCCAGCACTGTGTAACCATCTCCTGTGCCCAGGTTAAAAACTTCGCAGTAGTTTCCTTTATTGCTATTGCTCAAATACTGCAGCGCTAGGGTGTGGGCATGGGCAATATCGCTTACATGAATGTAATCTCTTACACAACTTCCGTCTCTTGTAGGATAATCGGTTCCATGAACCTGCATGGCAGGTAATTTACCAATAGCAGTTTGTGTTATTACAGGAACAAGGTTAGCTGGTTTGCCTACGGGCATTTCGCCAATATGAATGGATGGATGTGCACCAACGGGGTTAAAATACCTGAGCAGGATTGCTTTTATAAAACTATTTTTTATGGCTTCTTTCACAATTTCTTCTCCCATTTGTTTGGTGGCGCCATAAGGCGATTCTGCTGGTTTTAGTGGAGTCTCTTCTGTTACCGGGATGGTATCAGGATTGCCATAAACTGTGCAGGAAGATGAAAACACAAAGTGGTTTACTTTAAACTCTTGGGCACATTTTAAAATATTAATGAGCGAATTAAGATTGTTTTCAAAATACATCAGGGGTTTTTGTACCGATTCGCCAACTGATTTGTAGGCGGCAAAATGAATGATGCCGGTTATATCAGGATTTTCCTGGAAGATGGCATGTGTATCATCAAAAATGCACAAATCAACTTTATAGTTTTTTATTTTTTTGCCGGTTATTTTTTCAACACCCGTTAAAATGCTCTCATCACTTCTTGAATTATTATCGGCACATACCACTTCAAATCCATTTTGAATTAAATCAACAATTGTGTGAGAGCCGATGTAACCACAACCACCCGTAACAAGAATTTTTTTCATAGTACAAAGAAAACAAAAAATCACTCAACCCGGCGAGTAATTTAAAAATGATTTATAGTATTGAATGGGTTAAAAGAAGAAATGAACAAGATAATAAGTGCCGGCTGCAAGTAAACCGCTTACCGGAATAGTGAGCACCCATGCCCATAATAAATTTACAGTAACTCCCCACCTTACTGCCGATAACCGTTTTGTGGCACCCACGCCAATAATAGAACCAGTGATAGTGTGTGTGGTACTTACAGGTATTTTTAAAGCTTCTGTTACAAATAAAGTAATGGCGCCTGCTGTTTCGGCAGCCACACCCTCAAACGGAGTAACTTTCGTAATTCGGGTCCCCATTGTTTTTACAATCTTCCAGCCGCCGCTCATGGTGCCCAGTGCAATGGCCGAATAACATGCTATTGGCACCCACCAAACCATGTGATCCAATGCATAAACAGAAGGGTCGTAGGCAATTAACGCTACCATGATAATGCCCATTACTTTTTGTGCATCGTTTCCGCCATGCCCGATGCTGAAAGCTGCCGAAGAAACCAACTGCAATCTTTTAAACCATGTATTGGCCCGGTTTGCATTTAAGCTGCTTAAAAACAAAGTAAAGGCAGCCATTATCAAAAGAATACTTGCCAGCAGTATCCATTTAAAATTTTTGGAATGAAAAATTACTTTTAAAATATATGAATCGTAATGTGTTTTTAATTTAGCAGGATTAAATTCCATGTTATAGTAAAGAAAAGTGCCCACTAAAATAAAAATGGTGAATGCAATTATTTTAGGCATCCATCCTTTTTTAAAAGAATGAATAAACCATAGCGACATTATAAATGCTATTATCATTCCAATAACCGGGGCAAGAAAAATAAAAGCAACTGTTTTTAATACAGGATCGGGGTTTACTGCACTAAAACCACCATAAGCAATGGCCGCACCCGAAAAACCACCAATGAGTGCATGTGATGATGAGGATGGGATACCAAACCACCAGGTAAAAAGATTCCAGAATATTGCTGCCAAAAGTCCGGCAAAAATTACAATCAGCATTTCATGCCCGTTAACAACATCTGTTTTTACTGTTTTGGCAACTGTGTTGGCAACGCCATGATCTTTAAAAATAAAATAGGCAACAAAATTAAAAAGCGCCGCCCAGATTACTGCCTGGCCGGGAGTTAACACTTTTGTAGAAACAACTGTGGCAATGGAGTTTGCGGCATCATGAAAACCATTGATATAATCAAAGATGAGCGCTAAAGCAATTATTATTATTAAAAAAGTCATGTTAGTTCTGGTTGATGGTTAATGGTTGATAGTTCACTGCGAAGTACAATGAACAATGAACTATTAGCAATAAGCTATGCATACTTAACAATGATTGATTCAATTACATTAGCAGCATCCTCACATTTATCTGTTACAATTTCCATTACCTGGTAAATTTCTCTTTTCTTAATTACTTCTTTTGCATCGGGTTCTTCGGCAAATAATTTTTCAATGCTCATGTCAAAAATATCATCGCCCTGGTTTTCTATACTGTTTATCTGCACCAGTGCATCTGTTATCTGGCGCATGTTTTTCATATTGCGTAATTCAGTTACTGCCTTATGAACTGCCACACAGCCCTGTGCAATAACATCGGCCATTTTTTGAATGCCGGTATCGTTGGGATTAACCCTGTAAAAATTTATTTTTTTTGCACTTGCGTAAATGTAATCGGCAATATCGTCCAGGGCGCTGGCTAAATAGTGAATGTCTTCCCGGTCAAAGGGTGTGATAAAATTTTTGCCCAGTTCGGTAAAAATCTGGTGGGTATAATCATCATTTTCATGCTCCATATCTTCCACATCTTTTATCAGCTTTGCCCTTTCGTCAAAGTCGGGTTCATTAACCACATCCTTTAATTTTTCACCCATTTTCACCAGTACTTCTGCCACACTTTCAAAAAGCTGAAAAAACACCCTGTCTTTTGGCAGGAAAATTTTTAAAATAGAGTTGAATCCCATAAAAATATTTTGGACAAAATTATACTTATGGCTTTGCCATACAACAACTTTAAAAATGGTAATGATTTCTTAACACAGAGGTAATATTAAATTGTTATTCCTTTGCCGCAAAATAGGCTGAATGTTGAGGAATTTTTTTTTGCTGCTGCTGATGGCAGGGGCTTTTTCATTTGCCCATGGTCAGTTTTTGATGGATATGATGGATACAACTAAGGATATGGGCAAGGGAATGTTGTCTATATACAAAAAATTCGACAATATTAAGATTGGTGGTTATATGCAACCACAGTTTCAAACCATACAGGCAAAGGGCGCAAAAAGTTTTAACGGAGGCGATTTTGCTCCCAATGTAAACAACCGCTTTATGTTGCGAAGAGGGAGGATACGTTTTGACTATATCCATTTTGCCGAAAACAAGGGCCCCTCTGTTCAGTTTGTTTTTCAGTTTGATGGTACCGAGAGGGGAGTTTTTATAAGAGACTTTTGGGGACGGTTGCTGGAGAATAAATATAAAGTTTTTGCTTTTACAACCGGAATGTTTGCCCGGCCTTTCAGTTACGAATTAAATTTATCAAGCAGCGACAGGGAAAGCCCTGAAAGGGGAAGAATGAGCCAGCTTTTGATGAAAACCGAAAGGGATTTGGGTGCCATGATTAGTTTTGAACCAAGAAAAAAAAACCATCCGCTTTATTATTTAAAGATTGATGCCGGCATTTTTAATGGCCAGGGGCTTGCTGCTGCTGCCGACTTCGACAGCCATAAAGATTTTATAAGCCGCATTGCACTGAAGCCGTTAGCGGTTTCAAAAAAAGTTATTGTAAGTGCTGCAGTATCTTATTTAAACGGAGGAATACTGCAAAACACAAAATATGTTTACAGCATGGGCAATAATAGTTTTGGTAAAACTTTTATTGTTGATTCATCTGCAGTTAACAATGGTAAAATAGCGCCAAGAAAATACTACGGTGCTGATGCACAAATAAAATTTAAAACAAAAGCCGGCTTCACTGAGCTGAGGGCAGAAGTTATTGTGGGAAAGCAAACCGCTACATCTGCCACTAGTGAAACTCCGGTGGCTTTATTAACCGGCACTGATGGTTTTTATGTAAGAAAATTTAATGGCGCTTATTTTTATCTGCTGCATAATATTTTTTCAAACAGGCACCAGGTTATTTTAAAATACGACTGGTATGATCCTAACAGCGATGTAAAGGCAAACGATATCGGCAAAAGCGGCACCAGCATCAATGCAGCCAATATTAAATACAACACACTTGGCTTTGGATACATGCACTATATCAATGACAATTTAAAAATGATATTGTGGTACGAAAAAATAACCAACGAAAAAACACAACTCCCCGGTTTTACAACTGATATTACAGATGATGTGTTTACTGCAAGGTTGCAGTTCAGGTTCTAAAAAACTTCATTGGTAACATTGGCTTAACATACAGGTAACATTTCGATAACCTTACATTCATCATGCCGTAACATGCATACCTTCTCTTTGCAGAAATATTTACTGCATGAGATTCGTATTACTAATTGCTTTGTTTACCCTCTCTCTAAGTTCATTTGCTCAAAAGGGAAAAATTGACGGAAAAATAACCGATGCCAGAACGGGAAGCCCGCTGGCAGGCATTACTGTATTAATAAAAGAAACCGGAAAAGGCATTGCAACAGATCAGGATGGCCGCTTTGTTTTAAATGCCGAACCCGGGAAAAAATATACACTGGTTATAAGTTCAACCAGCTACGAGGGAAAAGAACTAAGCGATGTTGAAACAGGTGCCGATGGAATTGCCCACCTGGAAATTAATTTAACTATAAAAGCAAAAACAAGCGAAGCCGTGGTTGTAAAGTCCAGCTCTGCAAGAAAAGAAACTGTAAATGCGTTAATCAGCTATCAAAAAAATACTTCGGTGGTGGCGCAGGTAATAAGTGCCGAAGCCATCAGGCGTAGCCCGGATAAAAGTACCGGCGAAGTTTTGAAAAGAGTAACAGGTACCAGCGTTCAGGAAGGAAAATACCTGGTGGTTCGTGGCCTTAGCGACCGCTATAACCAGGCAATGCTGAATGGTATTTTACTAAGCAGTACAGAGCCTGACAGAAAAACTTTTTCTTTCGATATTTTTCCATCTGCCATGATTGATAATATCATCATGAACAAAACTTTTATTCCCGAACTGCCGGGTGAGTGGGCTGGTGGACTGGTGCAGGTGCAAACCAAAGATGTGCCTGCCGCATCTTTTTTAAATGTGCAACTGGGTTCAGGCTTTAATTCAAACACCATTGGTAAAAAATTTTACCAGGCCCCCGGAAGCAATACCGACTGGCTGGGTTTTGATAATGGCGAAAGAGGGCTGGCGGCAAACTTTCCTTTGAAATCAACCTTTAGCAATCTTACTCCGGCAGAAAAAACTGAATACGGCAAACAATTCAGAAATAACTGGCTGGCAACACCGGGCAGTGCTCCTATCAATACTTCTTTTCAATTTAATGGCGGCGGAAGCAAAAATATTTTTGGAAAAAAAGTGGGTGGCATTTTTGCAATAACATACAACCAAACAAATAAAACCACTCCGTTCGACAACAGGTTTATTGCCAACAACCAGGGCGATATTGAACTGCTGTATAACAATAATAAATACAGCCGTGATGTGCTGGCGGGTGCTTTGGCAAACCTTACCATCCAGTTTAACAACAACAACAAAATTTCTTTTAAAAACATTCTCAATATAAACACCAGCGATTTTGTAGTAGACAGGTTTGATGGCAGAGATTATATATTAAGTGGCGGTGGTGTTGGCGACAGGGTTAAAGCACAGGAGATTGGATATCGCCAGAATACATTTTTTAACACACAGGTTATAGGCGAACATAATCTTGCAAAAATAAAAACAAAGGTAAAATGGTATGGGGGATTTAATATACTTGATCAGTACATACCCGACCAGCGCAGGTTATTTTATACGCAGGATGCAAGTACACCTAACGCACCTTATTATGCTTTGATAGGTTTGGGTGCAGGACAAAAAAGTGGAAGTATCTTCTACAGTTTTTTAAATGATTATATCTACAATGTCGGCGGTGATGTTACAAAATCTTATACATGGAATGGGAATGTTCAAAATGTAAAAGCCGGTTATCTCTTTCAGGTGAAAGACAGGCTATTTGACAGCAGGCCTTTTTATTTTAATACTGCAAGTAATGCCTTAAAACAAATGACTGCCGATAAAATATTTGCACCCGAAAATATTGGATTAGGAAATGATAAAGCACAGTTTGATGAAATTGCCGGGAATGCTTTTCGCTATATGGCCAATACCATTATGAATGCAGCTTACATACAATCTGATAATACAATTGGTGATAAAGTAAGAGTTGTATGGGGTGTTCGTTTCGAAAGCTTTGACCAATTGGTAGGAAGCCCAAGAAAAACTGACCCACGCCATGTGAACACACTTGTAAAAGATTTTTTACCCGGATTGAACTTTACTTACAAAGTAACCAATACTTCCAATATCCGTTTTGCTGCAGGGCAAACAGTTATCAGGCCCGAGTTCAGGGAATTAAGCCCGTTTGCTTTTTATGATTTTGAACTGGGTGCACAGGTTGTTGGCAACAAAAGTGCACAGCGAACTAAAGTTACCAATATAGATTTGAGATACGAGATTTATCCAAGGGCAGGAGAACTGTTTACCATCGGAACTTATTTCAAACATTTTGACAAACCAATTGAATATTATTTTAACCGCACCGGCCCCGGCACCAACACTTTTAATATTTTAAATACCGAAAAAGCTACTGGCTTTGGTGTTGAAACTGAATTCAGAAAAAAACTTGATTTTAGCAACACACTCAAAAATTTTACCCTCAGTGGCAACCTCAGCTACATCTTCAGTAAAGTACAAGATACCACCGGAACCGTGGACAGGCCACTGCAGGGACAAAGCCCTTACCTTATCAACTTTGGCCTTAATTACGATTTGGAAAAAGCTGGCTTCAGCAGTACTCTTTTATTTAACCAGATTGGAAGACGGATTTTATTTGTGGGCAACGAAGCCATATCAGATATATGGGAAGCGCCAAGGCCGTTGTTGGATTTGCAGCTTGCTCAAAAAATATTTAAAAGAAAAGGAGAGGTAAGGCTTAACATCAGTGATATAATAAACAGCCGTGCAAATTTTTATCATGACCTGGATAAAAATAAAAAATATGGCGGTACTTCATCTAAAGATGTGCTGGCCATTACCAGGAATTACGGCACCAACTGCTCCTTAACATTTGCATATTCCATTAAATAAAAAAAACTTAAAAAATAAACAACATGAAACGCATTTTATTTATTGCACTGGCAACAGCACTTGTTGCAGGCGGATGCCGGAAAATTGAAGTTGACGGCACAATAATTTCTGGCGGCGGCACCGGCGGCGGCACAACAGAAAATACTATTCTGGAAGGAAGGATTTCGGAAAACAGAACTTTAAAAGCTGCCTACACTTACAAACTCCGTGGGTTGGTGTATGTAACCAACGGCGCCATACTTACCATTGAACCGGGAACAAAAATTGTTGGCGAAAACGGAAAGAATGGCGGATTGATTATTACACGTAGCTGCAAAATTATTGCCGACGGTACTTTAGATAAACCAATTGTTTTTACTTCAGAAGCTTCATCACCTGCCCGTGGTGATTGGGCTGGTTTGGTAATCTTGGGTAATGCGCCAACCAACTCATCATTCAACGGTGTTCAGGGAATTGGAGAAATTGAAGGCGGTATCAACAACAGCGACGGGCTTGGTTTGTATGGTACGCCAGCCAGCCAGGCTCAAAACCCTGCCGACAATAGCGGTATTTTGCGTTATGTAAGAATTGAATATGCCGGGTATGCTTTTTTACCTGATAAAGAAATAAATGGATTAACGCTGGGCGGTGTGGGCAGCCAGACAGTTATTGATTATGTACAGGTAAGTTATGCCAACGACGACAGTTTTGAGTGGTTTGGAGGTACAGTTAATTGCAAACACATCATTGCATACAAAGGGCTTGATGACGATTTTGATTGTGATAACGGCTTCGCCGGTAAAATTCAGTTTGGAATAAGTTTACGAGACAGTTCAATTGCCGATATAAGTGGCAGCAATGGGTTTGAAGTAGACAATGATGCAAATGGAAGCACCCTTATGCCACAAACCAGTGCTACATTTTGCAACATGACAGTGATAGGGCCAAGGCCCGTTTTAACAAGCGTTGGCAACAGCAATTATAAAAGAGGAATGCATTTACGCAGGAATTCTTCTATCAGCCTTTTTAATTCTATCGTAATGGGATGGCCTACCGGATTACTGGTAGATGCATCAACGGGCAGGCCAACAGATTTGAATATTGCAAGCGCTTCGATGGTGCTGGCAAATAATATTCTTGCATCTAACAACACACAGTTTTCCTACACTGCAAGTGCAAGTGCACCCACAGGCTGGGCCACTGCCGACCTGACAACTTATTTTAATCTTCCGGCAAACGGCAACAGTGTACTTGCTGCCAACACCGATGTGGCTCTAACTGCTCCTTTTAAATACGATAATTCAGTTGATTATAATCCTGCAGCCGGTTCGCCTGCATTAAGCGGTGCAGCTTTTACCAGTGCAAAACTGGCTGGCTTTACATCAGTAAGTTACCGTGGCGCCTGCGCCGCAGGCGATACCTGGTGGAAAGTGTGGACCAGATTTTTTTAAAGTTTTTCCTTAAGCAAACAGCAAGTTTTTGAGTATGCTTGTTACCACCCTGTAGTCTTACAGGGTGTTTTTTTTTGCAGGCTGCTGTTAAATTAATGTTACCAAATTGTTACTATGCACATTTAAGGCACATTGTTTTTCACAGCTTGTATTTAAAAATTTTATAGGCTATTTTCACTTTCTCTAAAAATTAAAACGACTTTATATGAAATGGGTTAGTTTAAACAATAGTTCTTATGAACTTTGGGACAACGAAAAAAAATTAGTCAGCCTTTCTATCAGCAGCAGAACAAAGATTGCCCGTATTGAATGTGCGGCAGAAAAACGGCTTTTCTTTATTGAGAAAAGGGGTTTTCTGCAAAGTAAAACAGTCATCAAAAACGAATATGGTATCAAATTAGGGGAATTATATGGCGAAAACTGGGAGGCTAATGAGGGCATTATTGAACTGGACGAAAAAAAATATTTTTATGAATTTACACATACCAACGAACCCGAATTGATTATTTACAATGATGAATCAAAAAACAAACCACTGGTAAGCTGTAGTTTGTCTTCAGTTTCGGAGGATGCTTCTGCCGTGATGAAAAAATCAAAATCATTGCATGATACAAAATACCCAAGCCTGCTGATGGGGCTTTGCTGGTATTTGCTTAAGCCTGCTGTAAAGGAAACAGTTGCTCAAACTGCTGCAATATAAATTATGCAGATCTTCTGCTGATTAATCTTTCTTTTTCTGCAGCGTAAATCCAAACGTAGTTCCCACATCTATTTTACTGCGTACATGAATTGCCTGGCTATGGGCTTCAACAATGTGTTTGCAAATAGATAATCCTAAACCACTGCCGCCAACTTTTCGGCTTCTTGCAAGGTCGGTGCGGTAAAATCTTTCAAATATCCTGGATAGGTGTTCTTCTGCAATGCCCGATCCGTCATCACTTATTTCTATTAAAATCCTTTTGCCATCTACTTTATAAAAACTGCTTTCGATGATGCCGTTTTGTTTGCCATATTTAATGGCGTTATCAATCAAATTGATAAAAACTTGTCTTATCTTTTCTTTATCGGCATACACTGTTAATGGAAATTCGCAGCCTTTTTTAATGATACATTTAATTTCTTTTTGTTCGGCTTTAATAGATAAAGATTCATACACTTCTTTCACTAAATCCTGTATAATAAAATTTTGCTGAAACAATAACTGTTCGCCGCTTTCTAATTTCGAAATTTCATCCAGGTCATCTAAAAGGTTAACAAGTCTGTCCACATTTCGGGAGGCACTCTGCAGGAATTTTTTGTTTACATCCTGATTATCTATAGCGCCGTTTATTAAAGTATCTACATAACCTTGTATAGCAAAAATGGGTGTCTTTAATTCGTGGCTGAGGTTTTGTAAAAATTCTTTGCGGTATGTTTCGTTTTGCTGCAGCAGTTCAATTTCGGCCTTGCGCTGCTCAGCCCATAGCTCCACATCATCTCTTACTTCGTCAATTCCTTTTTGGGGTAAAATGTTTTTGTAATAAAACTCTTCCCTTTTGCTGGCCTTGGTTTGGTAAATGAGTTTATAAATCAATTTTATTTTCCGGTAAATAAATGTTTGCAGTGCGTAGGAAATAACTGCAAAACTGCCCAGGAAAATAACTACGAGTGAGATAAGGGCAATCCACCATACAGGTTTAAAAATAAAAATACCAATGGCAATTGGTACAGATAAAGACAAAGCCGTTAACGCCGATAACTGTTGTGGTGAAAAATTTTTTTGAGAGAGCATTTTAGTTCATAGTTGATGGTTCATCGTTTATAGCGAAACCCCTGCGAAATTATATAACTATTAACTATGAACCATGAACTGCCAACTTAGATTTCAAACTTATACCCCACACCTTTTACAGTGCTGATGCAGTCAACATCTAATTTCTGG
>JANNAM010000057.1:0-32348 GCA_031384415.1 Bacteroidota bacterium | reverse complement strand
AGTTTTAATTCCAAGCTCACCAGCTTTACGGGCAATTGCAGCTCCAACCAGTTTGCTTTTTTCAATCTTGGCAGCTTTTTGCGCCTTGATATCTTTTTCTCTTGAAGATGCAGCAGCAAGTGTGGTACCATTGGTATCATCAATTAACTGGGCATATATGTCTGTATTGCTTCTGAAAACACTTAAACGTGGTTTAGCTCCGGCACCGCTTATCTTCTTGCGAATGCGGTATTTTATTTTTTGCCTTGCACTTGATTTGTTGTTCATATTCTTTTATTTTTTCTCCCCGATACTGCCGGGAAAAGTTTATTAGTTGAATAGTTTATTAGTTGAAAAGTGAGGAGGCTTTCGCCATATCAACTTTTTAACCTTTTAACTTATTACTTGCCTGCCGCTTTACCAGCCTTCCTTCTCAATACTTCGCCGGCAAACTTAACACCCTTACCCTTGTATGGTTCTGGCTTACGCAGGCTGCGGATTTTTGCACAAACCTGGCCCAGCAACTGCTTATCAATACTTTCAAGCATTATCATCGGGTTCTGTCCTTTTTCCTGTGCAGTAGTAATTTTTAATTCTTTAGGAATTTCAAAAATGATATTGTGAGAATATCCTAATGCAAGGTCTAATATATTTCCCTGGTTGGCTGCTTTGTAACCCACACCCACCAGTTCCAATTGTTTTTTGTATCCTTCTGTAACACCTTTAACCATATTGCTGATTAAAGAACGGTACAAACCATGCATTGCACGGTGACGAATTTGATCAGTAGGGCGTGCAAATTCTACATTGCCGTCTTTTATTTCTACTTTAATATCACGGTCAATAGTTTGTTTCAGTTCGCCTTTAGGACCTTTAACTGTAACAACATTATTTGCATCCAGTGTAACTGAAACGCCGCTTGTAATCTCTACTGGTTTTTTTCCTATCCTTGACATAGCCGGTTTTTTATTTTTGTTTTATAATGTTCGATTTGTGTTCATCCACCGGCTGGCGGATTAAATTGTCAAATCTGTATTTCCTTGCAGCTAAAAGCTTGTCGCTAAAAGCTTGTCGCTTGAAGCTTGTATTTTAATAAATATTACACAATACTTCTCCACCCACATTCTGTGCTTTCGCTTCTTTATCAGTCATCACCCCTTTAGAGGTAGAAACAATAGCAACACCCAAACCATTCTTCACACGTTTGAATTCCTCAGGCTTTGCATAGGTACGCAAACCCGGGCGGCTCACTCTTTCCAGGCTCTGTATAACAGGCAATTTGGTAGAAGGATCATACTTCAACGCTATTTTAATTACGCCTTGTTTTTTATCTTCTTCAAATTTGTATTTTAAGATGTAACCCTTATCGTACAAAATTTCGGTGATGCGTTTTTTCAGATTGCTGGCAGGAATCTCAACTATCCGGTGATTCGCCATTTGTGCGTTACGGATTCTTGTTAAATAATCTGCAATTGGATCTGTTACCATTGTTATCTTAATTAATTTTTTAAATATTGTTTTTACAACACCCTGTTCTTGTCCCCCCTTTAGGGGGCCAGGGGGTTTTACCAGCTTGCTTTTGTAACACCTGGTATTTTACCCTGTAATGCCATATCACGGAACATATTCCTTGACAGACCAAAATGCCTCATATATCCACGTGGCCTTCCGGTTAACTGGCAGCGGTTTTTCAACCTTACAGGAGATGCATTCTTTGGTAATAAATCCAAAGCTGCGTAATCACCGGCTGCTTTTAATGCTGCTCTCTTATCAGCATACTTAGCTACCATTACTTCCCGCTTGCGTTGCCTGGCTTCAATTGATTTTTTTGCCATGTTCTATTTTAAATTTAGAATTTCGTTTTTAAAAATTACTTCTTCTGATTTTTGAAAGGCATTCCCAGTTCTTTCAGTAATTCCAGCGCTTCTTCATTCGTTGCCGCTGTTGTTACAAAAGTGATATCAAGACCGGTAATTTTATTAACCTTATCAATATCAATTTCAGGAAAAATGATTTGTTCTGTAACACCCAGTGTGAAGTTTCCACGGCCATCAAAAGATTTATCATTGATACCTTTGAAGTCACGGACACGTGGTAAAGAAACAGAAACCAGCCTGTCTAAAAATTCATACATCTTAACTCCACGAAGCGTAACCCTTGCACCAATGGGCATGTTTTTACGCAGCTTAAAGTTGGAGATGTCTTTCTTAGACATGGTAGCCATTGCTTTTTGCCCTGTTATGTTTGATAACTCTTCTACCGCAACGTCAATTAACTTTTTATCGTTAACTGCGCCGTTTACACCACGGTTCAAACATATTTTGGTCAGGCGTGGAGCCTGCATCACAGTTTTGTAACTGAATTTTTTCATTAAGGCAGGTACAACTTCCTGTTTGTACTTAGCTGCCAGTCTTGCAGTATTTGTTGCCATTATTTAATTACCTCCCCTGATTTTTTTGATACTCTTACTAATTTTCCGTTTTCCCTGGTACGCTTTACTTTGGTTGCACCGGCTGTCTTTGCATCCCACAACATAACATTGCTGATAGCAATTGGTGCTTCTTTCTTTATGATACCACCCTTTGTATTTTGTGCAGTTGGCTTGGTATGTTTGGTAACAATATTTACGCCTTCGACAAGCACACGGGCTTTCTCATAAATTACTTCCAGTACTTTACGTGGTTTCTTTACATCTTTATCTTCACCGGAAATAACAACTACGTTATCGCCTTTCTTAATGCTGAACTTTGGTTTAAATCTTGTACTCATTTTATTTTGCTTTGAAAAAGTCAAAAATCAAAAGTTAAAAGTCAAAATGCTTAACTGTTAACTTCCCGTTTTCTTCTTTTTAATTTTTACTTTTTACTTTATAGAACTTCCGGAGCCAATGAAATGATCTTCATATATCCTTTATCCCTTAATTCACGGGCAACTGGCCCAAAAATACGGGTGCCTCTTGGTTCGTCAGAAGCATTCAGCACTACCACTGCATTGTCATCAAAGCGAATATAAGAACCATCTTTGCGACGCAGTTTGTTGGTTGTTCTTACAATTACTGCTTTGCTCACTGTTCCTTTCTTAACACCACCTGCAGGCATCGCATCTTTAACGGTAACAACAATCTTATCACCTATTTTAGCATAATCCTGTCCGCTGTTGCCCAGCACACGGATACACAACACTTGTTTTGCACCGCTGTTATCTGCTACATTTAATCTGCTTTCTTGCTGTATCATCTTTTTTTATTTTAGATTTCAGATTGAAGATTTTAGATTTCATTCAATCCAAAACAGTATTTGATTTTCAAAATGATCTGCGTTATAGATTAAATCTGAAATCGCAAATCTGAAATCGTAAATGCTATTTTACTTTCTCAACCACTTCTACCAGTCTCCACTTTTTTGTTTTGCTCATTGGGCGGCTCTCCATAATTTTTACGGTATCGCCAATGCTGCACTCATTCTTTTCATCATGAGCATGGAACTTGGTAGATTTTTTTACGAATTTTCCATAAAGCGGATGCTTTACTTTTCTTTCTACCTTAACAGTAATGGTTTTATCCATTTTGTTGCTGGATACTACACCCAGTTTTGTTTTACGCAAATTTCTTTCTAACATCTTGCTATTTTTTGTGGCGCTGGTTAAACCGCCAGTTGTTTTTGTCTTAATGCTGTTTTTAAACGGGCAATATCTTTTCTTAAAGAACGGATACTCTGTGGATTTTCCAAAGGTGCAATTGCATGGGCGAAGGTTAATTTCTTCATCCTCAATTCATCTTCTTTAATTTTTGCCTGCAATGCTTCCGCATCCAGTTCTTTCAGGCTTTGTGCAAAATCAATTTTCTTAGACATTGTATAAAAAATATTAAATTCTAAATTTAAAATCCTAAACTGCTTATGCAGTATAATCATGACGAACCACAAACTTTGTAAGTATCGGTAGTTTTTGTGCCGCCAGTTCAAAAGCTTCTTTTGCAGTTTGCTCACTTACACCATCTGCTTCAAATAAAATCCTTCCTGGCTGAACAATTGCTGCCCAGCCTTCGGGGTTACCTTTACCTTTACCCATCCTCACCTCGGCAGGCTTCTTGGTAATTGGCTTATCAGGGAAAATGCGGATCCAGACATTTCCTTCACGTTTCATGTGACGGGTCATTGCCTGGCGGGCACTTTCAATTTGCCTGTTGGTTAACCAAACACTATCCAATGCTTTTAAACCAAACGTACCAAAGGCAAGGGTTGCTCCACGTTTGGTATCTCCCTTCATTCTGCCTTTCTGCGTTTTTCTGTGTTTCGATCTTTTTGGTTGTAACATCTTTATTCAATTTGCTAATTCGATAATATGCTAATGTGCTAATTTTTTCACATTGAACATCTTTCAAAAACTTTAAAACTTATTGGCCGAAGGAATTAGCATATTAGCTAACCAGCACATCAGCACATTTGTTTTATCTTCTTCCACCACCACCACCACCGCCACGGTTTCCACCGCCGCCGCCTCTTCTGTCTCCACCACCGCCCCTGCGGTCATCTCTCCTGTCATCCCTTCTGTCAAAACCACCTTGTCTTTCGCCACCTTCTTTACCACCACCGGCTACCATGTTCGGGTTCAAATCTCTTTTACCCAATACTTCGCCTTTACATATCCAAACCTTGATACCGATTTTACCATACACTGTTAAAGCAAATACATTTGCATAATCAATGTCCATACGTAATGTATGCAATGGGGTACGGCCTTGTTTAATTTCTTCGCTACGGGCAATCTCTGCACCGCCCAAACGTCCGCCAACTTTTACTTTAATTCCTTCGGCACCCATACGGAGGGCAGAAGCAATGGCCATTTTAATAGCACGTTTGTAATTGATACGGTTTTCCAACTGGCGTGCAATAGTATCAGCTACTATGTTTGCATCCAGTTCAGGACGGCGTATCTCTAATATATTTATCTGCACATCATCTTTACCACATAATTTTTTCAACTCTTCTTTAATACGGTCAACCTCGCCACCACCTTTACCAATGATGATACCTGGCTTTGAAGTGTGAATCGTCACAATCAACTTATTAAGCGTACGCTCAATAACAATTTTGGCAATGCCGCCTTTGTTGATACGTGCATTCAGATAGTTCCTGATTTTGTTGTCTTCAATCAGTTTTTTTGGATATTCTGTTTTGCTCGCAAACCAGTTGCTATCCCAACCACGGATGATTCCTAACCTGGCACCTATCGGATTTGTTTTTTGACCCATTAGTTTTTATTAAATCGTTTGATATTAATTTTTTAATTCTTTAGCATCCACAATCACTGTTACATGGTTGCTGCGTTTGCGAACCCTGTAACCCCTTCCCTGTGGTGCAGGACGCATACGTTTGATAACCCTTGCGCCATCTACAAAAATGGTTTTTACCACTAAGCCTGTTTCGTCGCCGCCTTCATTCTTTGCTTTCCAGTTGCTGATGGCAGAAACTACCAGTTTGCGCAAAGGAACTGCCGGGTGTTTTGGATTGTGCTCCAGAATTGCCAGTGCTTTTTCCACTTCCATTCCACGGATCAGATCAGCCAGTAAGCGCATCTTACGGGGCGATGTGGGATAATTGTTCAGTTTTGCTGTTGCTTCCATTTTTATTATGTTTAGAAAGTTTAGAAAGTCTGGCGGTTTTGTTTCAACCTTTCAACTTCTTAACTTTTCACTTATGCAATTTTTTTACTTGAGTGTCCTCTGAAATTTCTTGTTGGTGCAAATTCACCTAATTTATGGCCTACCATAAATTCTGTTACATACACAGGAATGAATTTGTTACCATTGTGCACTGCAAAAGTGTGGCCTACAAAATCAGGAGTAATAGTGCTTCTGCGGCTCCATGTTTTCAACACACCTTTTTTCCCTTTGCCTTCATTTATAGCAGCAACTTTAGCTTCCAGCTTTGCTTCTACATAAGGACCTTTTTTTACCGAACGACTCATAATTATTTTAGATTTACGATTTTAGATTTATGATTTGAAAGGCAACCCATAAATTTAAAATCTTGTTTATTTGTTCCGCCTGAGACGAAACCATTTTAACTTTTAAATTTTTACTTCTTACTTAATTTCTTACCGTTTCTTCTCTGGATAATCATTTTATCAGAACCTTTACCCCTTGTACGGGTAATTTCTCCTTTAGCATATTTACCAGTGCGGCTTCTTGGATGTCCACCACTAGCTCTTCCTTCACCACCACCCATCGGGTGATCAACCGGGTTCATTGCTACTGCCCTTGTTCTTGGACGGATACCTTTCCACCTGTTACGGCCAGCTTTACCCATGCTTTCCAGGTTATGGTCGCTGTTGCTTACAACACCTACTGTTGCATAACAATGAATCAATACTTTTCTTAACTCGCCGCTTGGCATTTTCAACACAGCATATTTTTCTTCTTTGTTGCTCAACTGTGCTGTTGTACCTGCGCTGCGAACTAATATACCACCTTGTCCGGGCCTCATTTCAATATTATGAACATTGGTACCCAAGGGCATGTTTTTAAACATCAGTGCATTTCCCAATTCCGGTGCTACATCATCGCCGCTTAATACTGTTTGCCCAACCTGTAAACCTTGTGGAGCAAGTATGTAGCGCTTTTCACCATCTGAATAAGAAAGCAAAGCGATAAAAGCAGTACGGTTTGGATCGTATTCAATTGTTTTAACCGTTGCAGGAATGTTTTTCTTATCTCTTTTAAAATCAACAAGACGATACATGGTTTTGTTGCCTCCACCCATATAACGCATACTTCTTCTGCCCTGGGCATTACGGCCGGCAGTAATACCTTGCTTTTCAACCAGGCTTTTTTCAGGCACATTGGTAGTAACTTCTGCATACGCATTGCCAATTCTCCAACGGGTGCCTGCTGTAATCGGTTTGTATTTCTTTAATGCCATTTTTTTATTTTTTATTTGTCAAACTTTGCGGTGCTGACCACCATTCATTAATAATAATTTTTAAACAGTGCCGTACAAGTCAATTGTTTCGCCTTTAGCTACTGTTACAATTGCTTTCTTTTTAGAAGGCTTGCGGCCTACTATATAGCCAGCCTTGGTGTATTTAGATTTGGCTTTTGAAGGAACAACAATTGTGTTCACATTATCCACCTGCACACCATAAAATTCTTCAATCGCTTTTTTTATCTCGAGTTTGTTCGCTCTTTTATCCACCACAAAAGAATAACGGTTTTGTTTCTCTGTTTGTTTATTTGCCTTTTCAGATAAAATCGGCTTTACTAATACATCAGAAAGTTTCATATCAATTAATTTACCCCTATCCCCTAAAGGGGCAATCAGGAAGATTATTTTTAATTCTATTTATTTCAATTTCTACTTTGCTATTTTCCTTTTCCCCTTTAGGGGATAGGGGGTTTAAGCTTCTACTTCCGCTACGCTGAAAATCTTTGCAGCGCTTTCTGTAAGTACCAGCACATTGGCATTTACAATATCATAAGTATTCATATCGCTCAGTAGTGTTCCGCTTACAGTGGGTACATTACGAAGGCTTAAATACAAATTATCGTTATACTCAGGTATAACCACCAATGCTTTTTTACCACTAATGTTCAGACTTTTTAAAATGCCTGTAAAAGTTGAGGTCTTAGGAGCATCCATTTTCACATCTTCTAAAATAACAATTGCATTTTCCTTTGCTTTATATGCCAGTGCACTCATCTTAGCCAAATCTTTCACCTTGCGGTTCAATTTAATATCATAACCATGAGGTTTTGGGCCAAAGATGGTACCACCACCTTTGTACAAAGGGTTACGCAGATTACCTTTACGGGCACCACCGGTTCCTTTTTGCTTGTGCAGTTTTTTAGAAGAACCATGAACTTCAGCACGGGTCTTTACCTTGTGGTTACCCTGGCGCTGTGCACCCTGGTATTGCTTTACAGCGAGGTAAATAACGTGGTCATTCGGCTCAATTCCGAAAATATCTTCCGGCAATTCAACAGTTCTTCCTGTCTTTTGTCCTTGTGTATTTAAAACATCTAATTGCATCGTACTTATTTTTTAACCCTTAGGTTTATATTATTACTTCTGAATTAAAACTATTGAACCGTTGTGGCCCGGTACCGAACCACTTACTAAGATGTAATTCTTTTCAGCAAAAATCTTTACAACTCTCAGGCCCTTGGTCTTCACCCTGTCGCCACCCATACGACCGCCCATACGCATACCTTTAAATACACGGCTGGCATCAGATGAGTTACCGATAGAACCCGGCGCTCTTGACCTGTCGTGCTGGCCATGAGACTGACCACCAACACCGCTAAAACCATGGCGCTTTACAACACCCTGAAAACCTTTGCCTTTTGTTGTGCCGACAACTTCGATTTTGTCGCCTTCAGCAAATATGTCCACTGTGATGGTTTCGCCAACATTTTTATCTGATTCGCTATTGCGGATTTCTTTAACTACTTTTTTGGGAGATGTCTGAGCTTTGGAGAAGTGATTGACTTCAGACTTTGTGGAGTGCTTTTCTTTTTTATCGCCAAATGCTATCTGGAGAGCATTGTAACCGTCAGTTTCAACAGTTTTCTTTTGGGTAACTACGCATGGACCTGCTTCAATGATAGTAACGGCTGTTTGTTTGCCATTAGTATCAAAAATGCTGGTCATGCCAACTTTTTTTCCAATAATACTTTTCATTGTATCTGTATTTATACCCAGCGGTCTGGTCTTATGACGAGACTTAGGCGTTCAAATTTTTTCTTTTTAAGAACTTGGCAAGTGCTACCCCGATATATCGGGGAGTTCATCAGGCCTTGATCTCAACATCTACACCACTTGGCAGGTCTAATTTGCTTAGAGCGTCAACCGTACGGCTGCTGCTGGTGTAAATGTCTAATAAACGTTTGTGTGTACACAACTGAAACTGCTCCCTTGCTTTTTTATTAACGTGGGGGCTACGCAATACAGTAAAAATTTTCTTGTGCGTAGGTAAAGGAATTGGTCCTGTTACTACTGCGCCGGTACTGCGTACAGTTTTTACAATCTTTTCGGCTGATTTATCAACTAAGTTGTGGTCGTAAGACTGTAATTTTATTCTGATTCTTTGTGACATATATAAAGAACTTTAAAATTCCCGTTTTTTAAATGGAGTGCAAAGGTAAGGGCAATTACTATATGAGCAAAGTAATTGGAGAAGTTTTTTTGGGTTATCTAAATATTATGCACAAAAAGGGAGCATTATTGCTGTTTTGAATTGAAATGACACGGTATTGGAATCAATTTAAGAGCTATTTACCAGCTTATCATCAATTCTTATAATAACTGGTTTTCTTTTGCAAAATTGATAAGCCCTGCTACATTTTTTACCTCCAGCTTTCGAAGGATATTTCTGCAGTGAGTATTTATGGTAAGTTCAGTAAGGAAAAGAGTGGCGGCAATCTGCTTACTGCACATTTCCTGGCATATCATACAGATGATACCTACTTCACGTTTAGTTAACTGGTATTTTTTCAAAAAATCATCAAAGAAATAAGCATCTTCTGGTAATACACTTAATTCCCTGGCAGAAGGAAAAAATTGTCTGCCAGATAAAATAATTTCAATGGTATCCTTCAGTTCGGCAGCCGATGAGTTTTTTAAAACATTTTTAGCTCCGGAATGTTTGATAATATTACTAAGCAGTTCGTAAATAACACTGTATAAGACGTTACAATAATTATTGAGCCAGGCCCCATATTTTTCAATCCCAAAAGCAGTTCTATATTTATTTTTCTGGATGCAGTAAAAATAGCAATTTCCTTTTCTACAGTGGCTTTAAAACCTAGCTGTTCAAGCATTACAAGCTTATCTTATGTTTGTTACAGCCTGAATGTTTCAACGCCATCAACAACAACCGGGCCGGTAAAACAGGAAGAAAAGAAAACTACTCCTGTAATTATTTTGGCAGAAGTATTGTATGCACATGTGTATCCCAATCCTTACCTGGGTTCATTTACACTGGCAGTTCAATCGCCTGAAACAGGAATGGCAACTGTTGAATTGTTTGATGCAACAGGAAAGAAAATCATGACAAGACAATTGCCAGTAGTTAAAGGAGTGAAAAATACAATCAGCTTCACCGGCATCCGCCAGCAATTTTTAATGTATAAAATAACTGTTGGCAAACAAATAGCCACCGGAAAAATAACAGGCCTTAATTGAAAACGTTAACAATTAAAATCAAAAACCCTGTCTTATTAAAAAAGACAGGGTTTTTTAAATGTATATAGTTGCAGATTACCTGAACTGCCCGGAAATAGTATAACAAACCTTGTCATTAATCCGGTGAAATATTTCGCCGTTTATTTTACGCAGCCTTCGTTGTTTTCTTTTATCCAGTAACCTCCCCTGCTCATCAAATAGCTGGGGCTGTGCATAAAAAGTAAGCACATAATATTTTTTATAACTTAATAGAGGACGTGGCGATACCGGTTTTATAGAAATAAGAATCAGTGATTTTTTTTGCTCATCCACATAATAATCAAAATTATTTACCCAGGTACAACGAATAGATTGCATTTGGTCAATCAGCATGTTAACAGCTTTGGCATTTAAACTGTATTTGCCTAAAGTATCTGACAGCCTTGGTTCATGAATTGTAAAGTCGTAGATATAGGAAAGTGAATCTGTAATTATTTCAACGGTAACAGTACGGAAAGCTTTATCGGTAAATGCAACCGTAAAAGGTTTTTGCTTATACAGTTCTTTGTATGACACTTCAATTTTCTCCAGTACTTTCTGGTGTTCGTAATAATATCCTGAGGAAATATTTTTTGCCGAGCAGGAAAAAAGTATGGCTGCAACTGCTGATAGTAAAATGCAGTTTTTTTTATTTTTCATGTACAGCGGTTTTGGTGCAATGAGAAATTCCAAATATAATTTTTTTAAGAAAATATGGTCTTACTTCAAGCAGTGTATTGCCTCCATAATCCCAGTAAACAAGGGTTATTGTATTATCCACTTTCCTTATTTCCCTAAGTATTACAAAGTGGGTTGGAATGGCCAGCTTTATTTTTTCGAGTTTCTTTTTATGTAATATCCGGTTATTAATATACAGCACTACAATGCCGGTTTTCAATTTAGCACTTATGTTTTCATAAATATTACTGCTGTGTGGGCGGATAAGGTCGGCGCCTCTTGCATCTACATTATACCTGAGCAGTTTTCTAACCATACGGTTAAATTTTGCATAATTAACCGATGCCCAAAAACGGTCTTCGTCGCCTGGATCATACTTGCGGTTAAAAAAATTTAAATAGCCTTTAAAATGATCGGCAAGACATAAATACCACATCTGTTCTGCTGGTTTTACATCTAATATACCTTTAAACCTGAGCGTTCCGGCGGCCATTCTTACAGGCTCCGAAGGCTTAAATGTGCTTTTCCCAAATGTTGCCTTGCCCTCATTGTACAGTTGCAGCAATAATTTTACATATCCCAGCGGATCGTCCTGCAATATCAGGTATGTCAATGCCCCATAACCACAAAAATTAGTTCCCCTGCCAGGATAAACACTTAAAGGTTGATGAATATTTGATTTCAGGTTTTGCAGAAAAAATACGGGTTTGATATTTGGCCAGTAAGCGCTGGGTTTCAGTTCTCTTATTTTATCAATAAATTCTATAGCTTCCTGGTTTGTAGATGTTACCAATGAATCATGCAGAAGGTTGATTTTATTAATCGCCAAAACAGGGCAGGAAACAGAAAAATTTAATATCAACAGCGATATAACAAACTGGAATAGTATTCCTTTTTTTTTCAAATATTTTAATTTTAGGTGGCGAAAATAGTGAATAAAAGATGTAACAGTACGGTTTCAGCAAATAGAGGTCAAAAAAAACTAACTGAAGTTGGAATACGGTTATTTAATTAACTTGTTTATCAACCCAAAACTCTTACTTATAAGCAATTCTGATTTTTTTGTAATAGTGTTGGCAATTGCAAGTTGTATTATCGAAACGAGTATTCGTTTTAAAATTCCACCGGGCCTTTTCACTTTTTCTGAAGTTGTATCTTCCTTTATACCTGAAGTTGCATATGCAATTGGATGAATTGCCGGCAACAGGCCGATAACATTACTAATAAACCCTTTTATTAAATTAAAAGGCCTAAAATTGCTGTAAACAATATGAAACTGATCAATCAGTGTTGTTCTCTTTGTTTCTTCCTCCACTTTCAGTAAGGCAATTGCCCTTCTTAGTTCAATGGCATTATTAATTTTTTTCATAAAAATTAATTAAGCATCTTTTTAATAAGCATATCAGTGAAAGGTCTCTTTATCAGTTTATCTCTGAAAAAATAGAGTACTAATGCTACCAGTAAATAAAAAGCGCTTACCAAAAAAAAGCCGTAGTATAGTTTACCTGAAATGTCGCCTAACCAGATTGCAAAGCCTGCACTTAAAATGAGTACCAGTAAACCAATAACCAAACCCACTACAAACCTGGAAATTATTGTTGAAGCAACTTCGGTTGTTGTATTTACAGCCTGCAGTTTCAACAGCTCCATTTTTGTTTCAACATAATCGGTTGCTCTATCAATCAGATTCTCAGTCAAATTGGTTTTATTTTGCATGACAGGCTAATTTTAGATAAATAAACTACGGCTGCTAATTTTTAAGATAAAGCATGTTTGGCCTCTGCTTTTAATGAAGCTGCTTTTTCTTTACCGGTGTAAAGTAATTTTTTTGCTTCATCTTCTACTGCTTCATATTTATTGGCTATGTCATCTGCCAGATCATTCATTTTACTTTTAAATGTATCTCTTAAATCAGCACCTTTTTGAGAGATTTTCCTCCTGATTTCTGAACCCTTATCGGGAGCAAATAAGATACCCAGTAAAGCGCCTGCAGCGGCACCCAATAAAATACCTGTTACTAATTTTCCTGTGCTCATAATTTTTCAATTTAAATGGTGATGTAATAGTTATAATACAAGTTTTATAAACTAAAATAATGCCAGAATGGTTTTATAATATTTGTCTTAAATTTTGTTCACAAGAATTATATACCAATATTAACTTAGGGGGTGTGCAAAAATTTCTACACTCCCTGTTATTTTTTTAAAATTGAATAACGGCCCGGGTGTTTATTCATCTTTTCACATGCTGCAATTAATTTTGTCCACATACTTTTATTGAAACCGCTGTGTATTTAATAATCTTATTTTCATAAATGCACACCGGATGGCAAATAACTGATAAGTCACAATGTCTTTCAGATTTTGATGCGGAAAATATTCATCCAGAACGTCTTCATAAAGTTTACTGAAATACATTTCACAATTGTTGCAAAGTGCTGCTATTTCGCCTCCCTTTGCCAGCATGGTTTCTTCATTTACACTTAGTTCAATCCTTTTCCAATGATGTTCTGCAGTAAACCCTTCATTAATAGAAATATTAAGCGTCTGAACTCCGTTGGCAATTTCTTTTGCATATTGTTTGCTTTCTGTTGATATGATGAGGATGGCTGTTTTTAAGCTTGCATTATCAATTTCTTCAGCAATGATGTCAAATCCCCTTGCAATCTGGCTCAAAAAAGACACCAACCTTTTCAATTTTTTTTGCAATGAACTGTTGACTGTATCTATTAAATGTTTCATAAAAAAACTGATGTTTAAAATGAGTTGCATGTTTTAGATGAATATTCCTTTATAGTGTTTAAAACTGTTTTGCACCCATTTACCTGTTGCTGCAAAATTGCTTTAAGTTCATTATTATCCTCTATTTGCTCTAAAGCTGTCTTGTAATTTTCCAGCGTATTTTCTTCTCCTTTTATGCAGGCTTTTATTACAGCTTCTTTTTGACCGAACCTGAAACTACTTTTTAAATCCCGCCAGGTACGATGCAGTAAACTTAAAGTGAATTGATCGATAGATGGGTTTACATCCGACTGACTGACTATTTGCCTGAGCTCTTTGATATACCTGCTTTTCTGGTAACCAAAATTTTCAAAGAATAATACAAGCACCTCGTCTCTTACTTTTTCGGCAGCATTTAAATATCCATTTTTTGCATCTTCCAAGACTGCAATAAGATGATATACAGGCTGCATTATTTTTTCATTAAACTTACTTTTCATAAAAATAATTTTTATTACTCCAGTATTAATTTCATTGCCCGGCTAAAAAAAATTACCGGTTTTTATACATTGAATAAGAAAAGATTATCTGGCTCCTCTTATTACTTTTAGCAGTACTGAAACAACTGCAATAACCAGCAAAATATGAATAAGCCCGCTGGCATGATAGCCTAAAAAACCGATTGCCCAGGCTATAACTAAAATAACAGCAATCAGATATAAGAGATTTCCCATAAAAAAAATTTAGTTGCTTATAAATATTTATTACAGAGATATTTCTTAAAAAATTGTGCCAGTTTTTAAAAATGAAAATAAGTATACTCATTTCATCAATGATAGCCTCATATATTGGAAGTAATAAATGGACTGGCAAACGCAAGTATATTACCGATAGAGTAAAACACAACATTTTATGCCCGGTTATTACAATGGAAAATACTTACAGATAGAAAAATTAAAACGGGCACGAATTTAGCAGATTGGATAATTTTCAACCCCATTGGTATGCCGCAACTTCGTCAAACTTATATCATTCGCCTGGCAGCGATACTTATATCAGGTATTTTAATTGTCTTTGCATTGTATCACCTAAAAATGGTAGTGGTACCTCTTTTGTTTGCTTTTATTTTTGGAGTAATAATTTTTCCATTATGCCTGTGGCTCGAAAAAAAAGGTTTCTCAAAGGGTCTGGCTGCTTTCACTGGTGTTTTTATAGCAACAGGAATTACAGGATCGCTGGCTTATATTATTTTTACACAAATAAGTGTTTTTACAGAACAGATTCCTCAGATATCGCATAAAATAAATGGCATTATTAACAGCCTGCAGGATTTTGCTGCTACTAAACTATCCATCAAAAAATCGGTAGTGGCAGAACGGTTACAGTTACAACTTGCCCAATTACAAAACAATGCCGGTTTAATGCCTGCCAACCTGATCAGTATAATTTCTGCACTTCTTATCAATTTGTTCCTGATACCGCTGTATACTTTTTTCCTTATTTACTACCGTGATTTTTTTATAGAATTTTTTTATAAAGTTTTTCAAAACGTAAATAAAGAATTGATAGATGAGACGATTTTTAAAATTAAACTTGTTATAAAAGGGTATCTTTTTGGACAGTTTCTGGATATATTGATAATAGGTATTGCCAATGCAGCAGTTCTTTACTTTATTGGTGTAGGATATCCTGTTGTACTTGGTTTTCTGATTGCTGCTTTATGTATCATTCCTTATCTCGGTATGATAATAGGCTCGCTGGCAGCTCTGCTCATCGCATTTGTTACTACCACTACAGCCTGGCAACCGCTTACGGCATTCACAATTTTATGGGTGATTCATTTTATAGATTCCAACCTGGTAACGCCGGTAATTGTAGGTCACAGGGTGAGCCTAAATCCGCTGGTGGCTATTTTTGTTTTTTTGCTTTTTGGCGAACTCTGGGGATTGCCGGGCTTATTTCTGGCAATACCTCTTACAGCTATTTTGAAAGTAATATTTGATGCAGTACCTGGCTTATTCCCATATGGATTTTTGTTGGGTGAACCGCAAAAATATCATCTTAAAAAGCATTCGCTGCTGCACATAAAAATAGTACATCGCACAAAAGATATGCAACAACAGAAACCAATTATTGAATCGTTGCCAGGTAAACCAGTAATAAAAGAATCGAAATAATTTGGGTAAAGCCGACTAAAATTATTCAGTACAAGAGCCGGTAACTATCGGCTGCGGTGCCAATGAAGCCAAACAGAATTGTTACAGCACCATACAAAAAATAAACCGAGGATTCAGGCTGCTGAAAGTATGCCGGCTCAGTTTACCATCATCTTCACCACCATTTCCTTCATCAGCGATGCGTCGGCGGTTCCGGTGTCGCCCACTCCTACTCCTTTCAGGTTGTAATGATGCAGCAACAATAAAATTCTTTCAATGCCATCGTAGCCATAATTGCGGATGGTTTCCAGTGCATTTTTTACGGCAATAGCATTGTAATAAAACTGGGGTTTTAAAGCAGCTTCACTTTTATCGGGCATACCAAATATGGTATAAATTTTACTGAAGCTTGCATACAGTGCAGGCAACACCATTTGAATGGGCCCTGCCTTGGGGTTACCCTCAAAATACTGGATGATTTTTATGGCCTTTGCCAAATCTTTTTTACCAATGGCTGCCTGCAGTTCAAACACATTGTATTCTTTGCTGATGCCGATGAATTTCTCAATATCATCTTCTGTAATTTCTTTTTTGCCTTTTAAATTAACCGAGAGTTTTTCTATTTCATTTGCTATGCGGCTTAAGTCGTTACCGATGTGCTCATCTAAAAGGTTAATGGCTTTACTGTTGATAGTATAACCCTTCGATTTTATAAATTCAGCAATCCACTCCTGCAACTTATAATCTTTAATTTTTTCTGATGTAAAAATTTCGCCGCTGGCTTTTAATGTTT
Source organism: Bacteroidota bacterium (assembly GCA_031384415.1). Lineage (GTDB taxonomy): Bacteria > Bacteroidota > Bacteroidia > Chitinophagales > Chitinophagaceae > Ferruginibacter. Next base: position 15,823 of record JANNAM010000057.1, on the reverse strand, counting down.
TGTAAAGGGTTTTCCGTTTGTCTAAAGTTTTGCCTTTATAACTCACTACAAAAATGGTGGAAGCTAAAGGATTTTCTATGTAGGCTTCCAGCTTTTCAAGATCTTTCATCTGCTGTGCCTCTTTCAAAACCACCACCTGCTTTTCGGCAAACATAGGATAGCGCCTGCAGGCATTTATTACGCCGGCCCAGTCAGCATCTTTCCCATAAAAAACCGTTAAGTTAAACCCGGCTTCTGCTTCATTCATTATATGGTGTTCGGCATAATCCATTACTATATCGATATAATAATCTTCCTCTCCTTCCAGCCAGTACAGTGGCTTAAAGCTTTTCTTTTTCCATTCAGTAATAATTTTTTCTGCACTCATGGCGCAAAGTTAAAGGTTACCGGCCAGAGGCAAAATGTTTGGCACAGATTTGAAAAAAATGTATACGCTGCAATATTTTCCCAAAAATTCAGTTAATACCCACAACTCTTGCAGCTACATTCACTAATTTTACCAATCAAAGAAAACACTACAAACATGGCCTTCGAAAATTTTCCATCTGCTGAGCATCCAACCGTTCCTGCACCAGCACCACAGAAAAACAACTTTCGTAATATTTTAACCGGTTTCCTGGTTATATCATTATTAGGCACCTGGGGTTATATCATCTGGGATAAAAATCAAACTAAAAAAGAATTAGACAAAAAAGAAACGGCACTTGCCAGCACTTCAGCTGAAAAAGATGAACTGAAAAACGACTTGCAGGAAGCCACGGCAAGGTTTGACATGATTAAAACCAGCATGGCAAACATGGAACACAGTAAAGACAGTGTAATTACAAAACGTGACAGGGATATTAATGAAAAGAAAAACCGCATCCAGCAGTTGCTGGCCAAAGTAAATGCCAGCACCGAAGAACTGGCAGAAGCAAAAAAATTAATTTCATCATTGAATGAAGACATAACTGATTTCAGGACGCAGATAGAAACCCTGCAAAATGAAAAATTGGTTTTGACCCATGAAAAAGAAACCGTAACAAAACAAAGGGATATCGTTCAAAAGAATTTAGACTCTGCCACCAATGTTTTAAAACAGAAAGAAGACATCATTGATGTTGGCTCCACTTTAAATGCTACCAACTTTTCAATTGCAGGTATTAACGAAAAGGGCGGCAAAGAAAAAGAAACTACTACTGCCAAAAGAGTTGATAAGTTACGCATCTCTTTTGACCTTGCAGAAAACAGGGTGGCACAATCGGGCAGTAAAAATTTATATGTATGTATAACTGCCCCCGATGGAACACCTGTTGCTGTGGAAGCGCTTGGCTCAGGCAGGTTTACTACAAGGGAGGGACTGGAAAAAATTTATACACAAAGAGTAGATGTAAACTATACCCAGGGCCAGCGGCAGACAGTAAGCTTTGACTGGAAACAGGGCAGCAATTTTGCAACCGGCGATTATAAAATTGAAGTGTACCACAACGGTTTTAAAATTGGCGAAGGCATAAGGCATCTTAAAAAAGGTGGCTGGTTCAGTTGATACTGTACAAAAAATATTTTATGAAGCCCCGGTTAATGCCGGGGTTTTTCTTTTAAAAGGCAGGATTTGCATCATAAGTTTAGTTATCAACATATTAACAATGGAGCGCTTTGCAGCACAATGATTAAATAATTTTGAGAAAATCAAACTTGGCTGTATGGCATTTGACAATTACAATGCCTTAGATGAAATGGATGCAAATACTACTTCTACATCAAAATCATACTGGCTGGGCCTTATTACAGTTAATTTAGGCATTGCCCTTTTAGCTACATGGGCTTATATTTTTTGGGATAAAAACAATAAGCCTGCCGCCGATAAACCAATTACTACAAGTGTTACCAGTGTTTCGCCTCAAACTGATGACCTGAAAAAATTGTATGCCGACGCAACAATAAAATTTGATAATTTAAAAACAGATTTGCAATTTGAACTTCAAAACAAAGACAGCATCATAACACAAAAAGATATTGAGATAGCCCAAAAAAAACAGCGCATCCAGGAACTCATCGCCAAAGTAAATGCCAGTGCCGATGAAATTGCTGAAGCAAAGCACCTGATTGGTTCTTTGAATGGGGACATTGAAGGATATAAAACCCAGGTACAAAATTTAAATGCAGATAAAAGACAATTAAGCCAGGACAAATCCATAGTAACAAAGGAAATTGACAATGTAAAAAGCAATATTGATTCTATAAAAACCATAGTTAGCCGGAAAGATGAAATTATAAAACAACAAAACGATATTATTTTTACTGCCACCACACTCAATGCTTCCAATTTTTCTATAGCCGGTATCAGCGAAAGAAAAAATAATAAAGAGCGGCTTACGGTTACCGCAAAAAAAGTTGATAAGTTACAGGTATCTTTTGATTTGGGCGAAAACCGGATAGCCCAATCCGGACCAAAGGATATTTACATTTGCATTACCGGGCCCGACGGGTCGCCACTTTCAGTAGAAGCTTTTGGCTCTGGCAAACTGCAAACCAAAGAAGGTGATGAAGTTTTTTATACCCAAAAAATAGATGTGAATTATATTCAGGGCCAGCGCCAGACAGTAAGCATTTACTGGAAACAGAACATCAATTTTGCAAGCGGTAATTACAAGATTACTGTTTACCACAACGGTTTAAAAATTGGGGAAGGCACAAGGTTCTTCAAATAAATTTCATTCCCTTAAAAAATAGCTCGTAAAGATGCCCGCCCAATATGCACTGTTTTGGAAGTGCCGGGTTTGCGCCCTTCGTACTGAACACTCAGTTCAATATTACCCGCCAGCCGTTTGGTATATTCTGCACTCCACAAATAATTTTTACCGGGCAACAAACCATCTAATAACAAATAACCCACTGTTGTATTGGCAGCACCGGAATAAGCATTGAAAGCAATTTGATTAAAAGTAATTTTTGCATTGAGTGTACTGCTGCTTAAAATATTATAGCGAAGGTCGGCAGTGAGCGAATGGTTTGTAGATTTTTCCATTGAATCAATTTTATTTTTTTTGTCAACAAAGGAATAAGTTAAACTTACCCTCATAATTGATTTATAAATATAACTGACAGAAGGTTCGATGCTGGTTTGATAAACTTTGTAATTGCGGTTACTGAATTTTGAACCATTGGTGTTAAGTTCATTTTTTTGCTGGCGCAATGAAAGATTGCCAACAAAAATTTTGCTGAAGCTCCATCTTGTTTTGCCAACCAGTGTTTGTAGTTTCCTGCTTTCAAAACCATATTGCAATAAAGATTTTCCATTGTTGATGCTGTGGGTTATATCGAAACCCCACTTGGGGTTAATGCGGTTAAAAAAGAAAGTGTTGGACAGATAAGAGTTTAAAGCTATCAGCGTGGTGTCAATTAATTTTTTTGTAAAAGGGTTAAACTGGAATTTGCCGGTTGAAATATCTTTTTTATTTATTTGCAAAGCAGAACTGCTGCTTGACCTGGATAATAACTTTCGAAATCCTTTTACACCTGTTGCTTTAAAAACTGCCCTTGGGTTAATATCAAAGCTGTAATTAAACTGCACATAATTTGCTTTTACGTATTGCTGGCCGGGTGTGTAAACCCTTACAAATTTTTTCTGATCCTGAAACACCGCTACTTCAAATTCGTTCAGTTCCGGAATACCATTGCCATTATAATCTAGCCAGGTATAAACTCCCTGGCCCGGCGGCACTTCTATGTAAGTATATTCCCTTTTCTGCTCCTGGCCCGAGCCTAATTCGTACAAAACATTTCCTGTAAGCAACCCTTTCCATTCATTTATATAATACTCTGCCCTACCAAGCAAACTCTTATCTTCCTTCTGCCTGCTGATGCTGCTGTTTACAATTTGCAGCTTGCGGTAAGTAACATTTAACTTAAACTGGTGCTTTTCATTTTTCATCAGTTCTGTAAAAAAATTATAATTGTTGCTTTTATCTGCCTGCTCAAGTTTTGAACGTACCGGTAACAAATCATTTCTGGTAAAATAAGAAACGCCCCATTTGTTCAGTTTGCTTTCATTCGATTTTAAATATACCTGCCAGATGTTGAAAGCAAAACTTACCGGCGACAAAGTATCATAGATTTTATTGGTAAGCTTGTTATGCTCTCCGGTATAACTAAATCCAAGCTGCATATTTTTTACTTTTTTCAGTTGCTTGCTTACATCAATTGCTGGCCGCAAAAAATTTCCCTTTTGCAAACTGCTGTTAATACTCGTCACACTTATTTTGTCCGTAAGTTTCCATCCGGTAAATTCCTGGTAATGTTCTAAGGACTGGCGCAGGCCATTGTATTTATCGCTGCGGCTGTAGCTGGTAATTTCATACTGCAGGCGGTTGCTTTTATCGTCGGTTATTTTAAAAGCAGCATTGGCAATATTTTCATCCGCATTTGCAACATCATAAGGCAAGCTCCAGTCACGCAGGAATTCAACATTCCTCAGGCGCTCCACAGGTTTAAACCTGTTTTGCACAAACTCATAACCAAGCTTTGTTTGCATTACTAACGACTTGTTAAAGAGCTGAATTTTTTTATCATTACTTTGCAGTTGCAGCTTTACAGCAAAGCCCTGATCGTTGCCCTTATCTTTTTTGCTGAAAAGATTTATATCATACTTACTCATTGCCACTTCTGCTTTTAATTTTGTGGTGGCAGAAAATAAATACTCGCCGCCCAGTGTTACCAACTGTTGCTTCTTTGGTGTAATCAATAAAATAACCGGGGCATAATCTCCCTGCTTATTATTGGCAGCGTCAGGTTTTATCCATTTATACACTTTGCCGTTGGCAGCATTCAGTTCGGGTGTGTAACTGCCTTTTCCCGGCCCTACATACATAAAAGAAAGGCTGTACAATTTATCAGTGGAGTTAACAGAAAAAACAAAGATGGAATCATGCAGTGTTCCGTTATAAAGTGTATCAATTTTTTTGTATAAAATTTTACCTGCTGTAAAAGTATCCCTTACCGCATTATCATAAAAAGCAGTATCAATACCATCGCCCACATTTGCCAGGTATTGTTTTTGTTTTGCATCCAGCACTTGGTTAATAGAAGAATTTTTTGCATCCGAATTATTATATGCGCCAATGCTTAAAAAGAATTTGTTTTTAAAATTCATTTCATCATTTACATACAGCATGCTGTTTAAAAAATTACGGTCGGCATATTCAAATTCAATCTGTACCCTGCTGTCTTTTGTAATAAGTCTTTTTTGGGTAAAAGTAACTTCGGCAGTATTGTAATTAATAATATAATCCTGGTCTTCGCCACGCTGCAATAAAACACCATCAATGAAAACCCTTTCAGTATTGGCCAGCACAACAAAATACAGTTCCCTGTTGGCACCCTGCAGCCGGTAAGGCCCCTGGTTGCCTTCAACAGGTGTAAGTAAATTACGGGTAAACTTTCCTTTTGCAACAGCCCCGCTAACCAACAAAGAATTGGAAATGTTTTTACCAATTTTATTATCTGTGACAAAAGAAACACCCTGCAGCCGTTTATAAAAATTCAGAAAATAATTTTTGCTCTGCCTTATATCAATGTCTCCAAAATTTGCCTGCCAGCCTTTCTTCTTCACCTGCAGATAAATTCTGTCAAAATCTCTGAGGTCCTGCGTATTTCCATCTGGTTGGATAGGAATATTATTATCAGTAATTGCTGCAGTAAGTTCAAGGCTGTCGCCAATAAATCCATTTAACTGAAGATTAAGGCTGCTGTTTACCACTGCATCCTGGTTGTTGCCAAACGAAATGCCACGGCCAAAACTTCCTTCCGATTTTATGGTTCCAAAATCAAGTAAGGAATTGGTTGGTTTATTTCCATAATTAAACGTAAAAGGTTTTTCGGCTATAAAATTATTGCGGATACTGTCATAGTTCAATCCTCTCACCACCGAATTCAGTTTATAAGGAAAAACACGGTAAGTAATCAACACAGAATCTTGTGCAGGTTTATTTAGCCAGGTGATAGTTGCATTTACTTCATCCACTTTATAGGCCGAAGGCATTACGTTTAAAATATTCACTGTATTTGGAACCAGGCTCAGCGAATCAATTTTTACTATACTGCTTTTTGCAGAAATATATTTTTTATGAAGATTGGAAAGCGACAGGGGTTTTTGTGCAATAGCTAACTGCACACAAATTATCAGCGGCAGGAATAAGTATAGGCCTTTTTGCTTCAACAGGTTTATATTGAATAATGCTTAAAATTACTGATTATTGTGTTAGATGGCTGAAAGAAGGGTTTTGCTGCAAAGCAAAAGTATAATATCAGTTAAAGTAATAATTACATCCTGTAGCAAACTGCATTAATGTTCATTCCTGCACCTACCGAAGCAAACAATATTACGTCGCCGCTGTTCAGTTGATGTTGTGGCATAGTCTCTTTTCTTACCAAATCCAATAAAGTTGGTACAGTAGCCACCGAGCTGTTGCCCAGTTTGTGAATACTCATGGGCATAATATTTTCCGGTACAGTTCTTATGTCATACAAACGGTACATCGCTTTAATTATCCCCTCATCCATCTTTTCATTGGCCTGGTGAAGAAAAACTTTTTTCAGTTCGCTGATATCAACCCCGGCTTTATCTAAGCATGCTTTCATTGCCTGCGGCACATACTTCATAGCATATTCATACACTTTGCGCCCTTTCATTTTTATGTAACGTACCCTGGGATCCGAATTTGGTAAATTTGATTTACCCAGATGAAGATAGTTCACTTCTTCAAGGCAATGCGACTGAACACTGCAGGCTAAAATGCCGCTTTGGGTTTCATTTGCATCCCTTGCTTCCATCACACATGCACCAGCACCATCAGAAAATATCATGCTGTCACGGTCGTACATATCCAGCACCCTCGACAAAGTTTCGGTACCAATCACCAGGCATTTTTTTGCAATGCCGGCTTTAAAAAAAGCATCGGCCTGTATTACGCCCTGCACCCAGCCCGGGCATCCAAACAAAATATCATACGCCACACAATCCGCATTTTTTATTCCCAGCGCATGTTTCACTCTTGAAGCAAGCGCCGGCAACACATCTGTTTGAATGGTATGTTTAATTACATTACCAAAATTATGTGCAACAATGATTTGGTCTAAAGTTTCAGGGTCACATTTTGCATCCTCAATCGCTCTTTGCGCCGCAATAACAGCCATGTCCGACGAATCCATATCAGCATCAACATACCTGCGCTCTTCAATGCCGGTTATCTGCCTGAATTTTTCCACTACTTCTTCCGGTGCAGTTTCAATTGGCTTATTATCCTCTGCATAAAAATTATTTACAGCAAAGTCTCTGTTGGTTTTAATATTTTCAGGAATAAAACTTCCGGTGCCGGTAATGATGGTTTTTACTGAATGCATATAAACTTTTAAATGGCAAAAATTAACTTCTATTCGTTGTAAGTAAAGTTATCAAATAACGGTGGTGTAGAAAATTATTTTGTTACCGGCATTTGTTCTTTGCCCATCTTCATTGGCGTCGCACTCTTGTAGCTAAAATCCTTATTCAGCTTTTACCAAAGCGTAGCATCCCGTCATTGTATGTTTTGTATATTTATAGCTGTCAATATCTTTTCATGCACCGCTTTAAACAAAAGCCATAATTATGCAAAAAACAATTAAGCTGATTGCAGCTTTCATTCTTTTATCTGCTGCATCTGCAAATGCACAATATAAAATTTCTATTCCTGCATTTACTGCGTATGCAGTTCCTGCAGAAGAAAACAATGGAGATGATGAAAGCAAACTATTTACCGAAAAAGAGGGACTGCATAACTGGACAGATAAAAACCAGCAGATTCAGTTTTATTTCAACATACGCAACAAAGGAAACCTCAACATTTATTTATCAGCAAAGAACAACAGCGGTTCCAGCAAATTAACTGCAACAATTGCAGGCAAAATTTTCAATATTATTATTCCGCAATCTGCTAAGTTTATAAAAATTGCTGTTGGCAATATTGAAATAACCGAACCCGGATTTTATAACATCAATTTTTCCTGCACTGCAAAAAAAGGAGATAGGGTTGCAGATATAAAAGCACTTGAGCTGAGCGGTACTGCAGTAAAAAATATTCATTTCAATTCAAAGCCACGCCGTAATGCAGCATCCGTTCACCTGATGTATCCTTTAGCCGACAGCATGAAAGCCCTTTCGTTTTATAATGAAGTTACCATTCCAAAAGATGCCGATGTAGTTCATAGTTATTACATGGCTTGCGGTTTTGCAAGAGGATATTTTGGCATTCAGGTAAACAGTCCGACAGAAAGAAGAGTCATTTTTTCGGTGTGGGATGCAGGCAATGAAGCTGTTGACAGAAATAAGGTAACACATGAAAACAAAGTGCAGTTGATAGCAAAAGGCGAAGATGTTTTTGCAGATGGCTTTGGCAATGAAGGCACCGGCGGCCACAGCCACTGGATATATAACTGGAAAGCTGGCGAAACTTATAAATTTTTTACCACTGCAACTACAGACAGTGCATCTAATACTACTACTTACACTGGTTATTTCTTCATTCCCGAAATACAAAAATGGAAACTGATTGCCTGCTTTAAAGCGCCAAAAGATGGCAAGCCGCTGAGAAATTTATATTCGTTTTCAGAAAATTTTGTGGGCAACAACGGCCAACTTTTACGCAAAGCATATTTCGGCAATCAATGGATAAGAAGGGAAAACGGCGAATGGAAAGAACTTACCGAAAGTAAATTCAGCTACGATGCTACCGGCAAAGCAGGCGACAGGATTGATTATGGCGGCGGCACCGAAGACAATAAATTTTATTTGTGGCATGGTGGTTTTAAACAAGCCACGGCAAAATTCGGAGAGGTGTTTACCAGAAAAGCCAACAATGAAAAACCAGTTATTGATTTATACAAAAATGCCGACAGTGCAATTGAACTTAAAAAAGAAAGGAAAGCTATCAAAGCTTTTCTGCTTAAAACTGAACCTGCCGGAGATACTTCATGGAAAGAAAAAAGTGAGGTTCATTATAAAATACTTACTGAAGGAACGGGAGATTTTGTTACACTGAATGATACGCTTGTTGTAAATTATAAAGGCCAGTTGCTTAATGGTTTTATTTTTGACCAGACAAAGGAAAAACCTGCCACATTTCCATTAAAACGGTTAATAAAAGGCTGGCAAATTGGCTTGCCCTTTTGCCGGCAGGGCGGAAAAATTCGTTTGCTCATTCCCTCGCCACTGGCCTATTCAATCCGTAACCTCGGAATAATTTCGCCAAACAATGTGCTCATCTTTGATGTGGAAGTGCTTGAGATAAAGAAAGGAAATTGATAAGTACAAAAAATTTAAAACATTTCTATTAATTAAAAGCTATATTTGCCCTTTATTAATACAATACAATTTAAAAATGGACAACAAAAATCAAGGAACCGTTAAGTTTTTTAATGCTGAAAAAGGATTTGGCTTTATCAAGCATGACGATTCAAACAAAGAAACATTTGTGCATGTTAGCGGCCTGAATGGCGGCAGCCTTAAAGAGGGAGACAAAGTGGAATTTGAACTGCAAGAAGGTAAAAAAGGCATGAATGCAGTTAATGTGAAAGTAATAGACTAATTATTATTTAATATCATTATTACCGCTCCCCGTATTTTCGGGGAGTTTTTTTTGCCTGTTAGTTTTGTTAAAAAATTACTGGCAAAAGAATTTTAAACTGCAGCATCACTTATTTTTGCATCTCTATAAAAATATTTTTGAAATGATTAAGAAATTATTGTTTGCAGTTTTATTTTTTACAGGCATCCGTGCCGTTGCCCAGTTACCTACACAAAAAATTGTCGTATTCAAAGGACAAAAAATAATGGTGGAAGACAGCATAATTATAAGTGTAAGCCAGGAAGCCATGGGGCAAACCATTGAATTTAACGGCTCTACTTTCACGGGCAGTTTGCTGGAAGTAAAACAAACCGATTCAAATAAAAATACCATCACTGCTACTTTAAAGAAAATAAAAACCACGCTTGATGCCGGCGGCCAGACAAACAGTTACAATTCGGAAAACCCCGAAGACCAGAACTCTGACATGGCAAAAGCATTTGGTGCTAAACTGAATATGCCCGAAGATATTGTACTGAACGATTCAGGCAGAAGCACACAACCCAAAATCATTGAAAAGAAAAAAGACGATGATCCTACGGGTAATCCGCTGGATGCCATTATGAATATGGCTGGCACTTCATCTGGCAATGTTGCAGAAAATGCTTTTATGCTTTTGCCGGCCAATAGTAAACCCGGCAGTTCATGGATGGATACGACAAATGCAGATGGCGTTAAAACTTCCCGTACTTATATTTTAAAAAGCATTAACGACAGTTCATCGATCATTACTGTGCTGGGAGTTTTAAGCGGCACAAAGAAAATGGAAATGCAGGGTATGGAATTTAATGCTATCATTGGTGGTAAAGTTGACGGCGAAATAGTAGTTGACACAAGAACTGGTTTGATACATACATCGAAGAGTGTGACAGAAATGGAGAACTCAATTGAAATTATGGGAATGACGGTTCCGGTAACAGGAAAAGTTACTTACTCTATAAGTTTTAAACCTGTTCAATAAAGTTTTGCTTATTCTATTTTTTTAATAGCTGCTGCAGTTATTTTATAACTGTCTTTATCCTGCAGGTAAATAACTATACTGAAATCTTTGGCATTGTTGCCGGCAGGCAGTTGAAGTGTTGCAGTACCATTTGTTGCTTTCGCAGGCAATGAAACAAAATCCCTGACCACATTATAGCCCGTTAATTTTTCGCCACGGTTCTCCCCCGCTTTTATATGTGTAACTGCTTGTTGCTGCACTAATGCAACCTGTAAATTTGTATTGGAGGCAGTTTCATTCAAAGTATAATCAACATTTATTTTATTTCCTGAAGCAAGTATATTACCAATTTTAACAGAAGCTGTAGTTTCATGTTTCAGAAAGTCATTTAATGTGTTTGCAATTTTATCTGCATCACTGCCCACCATTTCTTTTTGCCCGTTAATAACCAATTGTGGTGTGTAAACAGATTCGCCGTTAAAAACGGAAGCGTATTCATTTTGCCGCTGTGTAAACTTACTGCTGCTGAAAGTATCAGTCCATCCAAGGCGGTTCCAGTAATCTACATGAAATGCAATGGGGATAATCTGTGGGTCATTTTGCATTGCATATTTACCCAGCAATTCATCGGCTGGCGGACAACTGCTGCAGCCCTGCGATGTAAAAAGTTCCATCAGTACAAATCCTCTGTTACCTGCTTTATTTATTACAACATTGTTCACTTTCTTTTGAGAAGACGACATGCAGCTTAAAATAACTACAGCAAGCCCGGCAGCAGAAAGTGTAAGAATAAATTGTTTCATACATCTATTTTAAACAAAGTACGATACAAAGAAAATGTAAGATTGTCATCAATGAGACATTAACGTTTCTTATAAAGATAATTAAACCCCAAGGCTGTAACTAAACAGATGCCACCAATTATCCACCACAAATAAGTAAAGCTGAGCGAATGAACTATTTGTGTGCCGGTAAGGCTGCCAATTACCTGTGCGGCACTCCATGCCATGGTAAACAATGCTGCATATTGTCCCCGGTTGGATGCTGTGGTTCTTGAAATATAATAACTGTTCATGAAAGGCATGCCAATAATTTCGCCAACAGTTATAAAAATGGTAGCAATGAATGCAACAAGAAATCCGCTTGCTAATGGCAGGTTTAGCAAAAAGTAAGAAGCGGCTATTATTACCGTGCCATAAGTCATCAGTTGTAAATAAGGCATTTTGCCTTCAAGCTTAAAAACAATTACCATTTCAAACAAAGCAATCAGTATCCCGTTTAATGACATTACCACACCAATCCAGAATTCGTTTAAATGAAGGCCTTCTTTAAAATATAATGGAACGGTTGTAAACAATTGAAAAAAGCATAATGCAAAAAGCAACATGAAGCCAATGAAAATTAAAAAGGTTTTATCATGGTAAGGGCTTTTGCGTTCATCAGTTTTTGTGTGAATACTTTTTTGCTGCTGTGCAATAGTCACTTTTGGAAGAATAAGCACTAAAACAATTGCTGCGGCAATATTGGTAAGCCCATCTACCCAAAATAATAAATGATAACTTATGGATGCCAAAATACCAGCCACAGCACTACCAATTCCCCATCCTAAATTAATGGCAAGGCGAACCAATGAAAAAGATTGTGTACGATTTTCTGGCGTGCTGTAATGTGCAATAGCCGATGCATTGGCCGGACGGAAAGATTCATTTATCATGCTGGCGAAAAAAATGCTGATGCAGATGGTAAGATAAGAGTTCATTTGGCCCAGTACTATAAACATGATGCCCCCGCCGGCCAAAGCAATCACCTGCATAAAATAAAATCCATACTTATCGCTCAGCCTGCCGCCTAAAAAAGCGCCAACCATTGAACCTATACCATAAATAGCTACAGCAAGTCCGCCCTGTGCTGCTGTGTAGCCACGATGATTGCAATACAAAGTCATAAACGGCAGTACCATTGTGCCGCACCTGTTTATGAGCATTACAACAGCCAGCAGCCACATACGCCTGGTGAGGCCGCTATAAGCATCTCGGTATAAATTGATGGCACTGCTAAGCATAAAAAAGCGTCGCAAAGATATTTATCTGCGACGCTGCAATATGAGAAAATATTTTTAAAGATTATCTAATATATCCTTTACTGATGATCTTTTTCTATGGTCAGGATTAAAGAAAACATATTTTACTTTACCGTCTTTGCCAATAATGTATGTGGCAGGCACAGGCAGATTTGCTCCATTGCTTCCATTGGCTTTGTCAAAATCAATTCCATAATTTTTGTAACGCTCAATTGTTTTTTCATCCACTGCAAAACTTACTTTGTAGCTTTTCATAATGGCCATGTTTTTATCTTCCAGTATTGAATAAGCTGCTTTTGTTTTTTCGATGGTGGTTTTAATGTTATCACCAGTTTCGGGGGTTATGGCCAGCAAAGAAGCTCCCTTATCAGTTATAAAAGACAAAGAATCGTTCAGTTTGCTAAGTTGCTTATTGCAAAACGGGCACCACTGGCCACGGTAAAATACAATCACCACTTCTCCCTTCTTTAATAATTCTTTTAAATCAACTGAAGTTCCATCCTGGTTGGTGGCAGTAAATGCCGGTGCATCATCGCCCACTTTTAAACCTTCCGGATATATTGTTGCTGTTTGTGCAAAAACAATTGCAGATAAAAATATAAAGAACGATAACAGTAATATTGATTTTTTCATAACTATAATTTGTTTCGGCAAAGCTATTTTGCAGCAGACAGGTATTATGTCGGCAGACTGACAAGTGCAGATAAAATTGTTTACTGATTGTAAGCTGCTGCTTTAGGAATGGCGGCAAATACTTTTTGAAAACTTTCTGGCGGCATGGCCAATTTTCTTTTCACCGTATCCATCCATGCGCCATCAACAGTGATGATGGCTGCAAGTGTATCGCCGTTTTTCCAAATCTCATTAATGAAACTCCAGCGGGAGAAAGTTGCATCTGCTTTTAAAAGCTGCACCCTTACTTCTATTTCATCGCCAAACTTCAGTTCTCTTTTAAAAACACATTCTTCTCTTAATAAGATGGGGCCAATATGATGCTCCTGTATTGTTTGCATGGTGATGCCATTGCTTGCCAGCGCTGTCATACGGGCACTGGCGCAGTAATCGTAATACTTTGAATGCAGCACATGAAAGTTGGGGTCAATATCTGCCCAGCGGATTTCTGTTTTGATAGTGAAAGCTGTTTTGTTTTCCATAAAATAAAGATACGCTTCGCCAACTACGCTTCCATAAAAGCTGAATAAAAATTTACAGTACAAGAGGGCGACGCAACGATGACGCCATAAAAAACTATAGCCCGGACAACAAAAAAACCTTTCTTTTTTACAAGAAAGGTTTTCATTTATTTGCTGTAAACAAAAATTATTGCCTTAGTTTTTCTTAGAGTCTTCATTCTTCTTCGCAATCTCTTCCAGCAATTTCAATCCCAGCAAACCGCTGATGGGGCCGTTGGCTCCATCGCCGCCGCCGCCAATTAAAATGTCGGGCATAATTTTTATATGCTGATTACCGATGGCTTCCATCACTTTCAATTGCGTAAAGTTGCTGCCGCCCATTGCTTCCACAGAAAGTTTATAAGACTCGGCATTTGATTTACCGATGGCAAGAATTTTTTCGGCCTCGGCATTACCGGTTACAGAAATTTGTTCGGCATTTGCCTTTGCCAGCAGTTCAATTTGCTCGGCATTTGCTTTTGCCAGCACACGAATTCTTTCGGCATCACCATTTGCCAGCAATCTTAACCTGTCGGCTTCAGCAGTTGACTGCAGGCGAACGCTGTTGGCTTCGCCGGTTGCTTTTTTCACCGAAGCATCGGCAACTCTTTCAGCAATTAAAACGCCCTGGTCGGCTTTTACAATTTCTTTTTGAATGTCAGCAATAGCCGTTTCTTTTTCCAACGTCTGCCTTGTTTCCTGTGCCCTCATTTCTGTTTCGTAAGTTACTTTTTGCTCTTCGGCAATCTTACGGTCGGTCAATGTTTTCATCAGGCTTTCAGGCGGCACAATGTCGCCAATCAAAGTATCCACACCATACACATTGTACTGGTCAAGTACATGGCCAATATGCAGTTTTGCCGATTCCTGCCTTTCCTTACGGGTGCCGAGAAAGGCAATTACGTCACTGTCCTGAGCACTGTTTCTAAAATAATTACCAATGGTTGGTTCCAGCACCTGGCTCACCAGGTTATTCATGTTACCAAACCGTGCAATTACTTTTGGCGCTTCGGTAGTTGGTATGTGAATGATTTGAGAAACGTCCAGGTTAAATGGGAAACCATCCTTACTACGCACCGTAATTGTTGACAAATGTTTATCCAACTGGTGGCTTTCGCTTCTTGCATTGGCCCAGTTTAAAACAAGGTTTGTTGTTGGCACCAGTTCCACTTTCATAATAAATGGATTGATGGGATATTTGCCCGGGCCAAGTGGTTCGGCCCACACGCCTTTTTGTCCTTTACTAACTATATTGCCGTGTTTAAATTCTGCACCGCTAAGGTCAACGCCTTCGGCACCTACATAACTGATTACAACACCCACATGGCCAATTGGAATTTCCATCATGTTCACCATATCCACTTTTGCAAACCAGGGATTTAAAAAATAAGTACCAGCCAGCACCACTTGCTCCTGCAAACCTTTGTAGCCACCGCTTTGCATAAACACATCCACATCCTGAAATTTATTGTGACCTTCCACAATGCGGCCTGCAATCTGGCCTTCATCCAATGGCTTACCTTCCTGTGTTGTTACAACACCCACAGCGTTATCGGGTATCGAAGTCATATCTGTCATTATCACTTCAAACAAAAAAGTGTTGATGCGGTAAGAGCCCGGAGTAATGATGGCAGTTTGCCGGCCCTTGCGTCCGCCATTTTTTAAAAAGGCTTCGGCATTCTGAAAACTATCGCACTCAACTTTTCTGCCGAGGATAGAACCGGTTTCAAGTTCGGCGCCGTCTTTTGCAAGCACAAGGCCCAACTGCCCGGTAGGGATAATGGTGAATGGCTGAAACTTAATTTCATACTGCCATATCCATTTGCCAAAATAAATACCCGGCGGCAATGTTTGCGCCTGAAAACCAGCTTCGCCTTCGGTAGCCACAATGCGGCCTTCGGGCAACTGTTGCTTGCCAAACAGTACAAACTTTTTTGTTACCAGCCCAATTTTATCTTCGGGCACTATTACCACACCAAAAAACACCCGAAGG
>JANNAM010000251.1:0-10852 GCA_031384415.1 Bacteroidota bacterium | reverse complement strand
CACTTTACTGCATAGGATTGTAGGCGAAATATTTATTTATTTATTTGTAATAATATGTTCAACAAAACACTAAATAACGGTCAGGCGTCACC
This sequence comes from Bacteroidota bacterium, assembly GCA_031384415.1. Classification (GTDB taxonomy): domain Bacteria; phylum Bacteroidota; class Bacteroidia; order Chitinophagales; family Chitinophagaceae; genus Ferruginibacter. The sequence goes on along the minus strand of JANNAM010000251.1, from coordinate 10,760 downwards.
TTTTTGTATAACATATTTATTCCATTTCATCTTTGCATTAAGAACCAGGAATTTAAACTTGATTAAGGGCTGATAATTTAATAAATAAAGAGGCTGTTTCTTTCGAAACGGCCTCTCATGTAAAAACAACATAGCCCTTCTGTTAATTCATTTTTATCAGTTTCAGCACCTCCCTGTTATCGCCCTGGGTTACTTCTGCAAAATAAGTTCCTGCTTTCAGGCCATTGCCAATTTTAACTGCGGAACCTTTAATTACTGAAGAACAAATTTCTAACACTTTGCCTGATACATCAAGCAGTTTTATTTGTAATGATTTGCTGTTGCTTAACATTTAGCTGAAATCGGTGGCCGATAGATTGGGTGATACAGTTACTTAAAATGATGCCGCTTTTCCCTCAACTATGGTCAAACTGGTAAATTAACTCCTGTTAGTCTTTATAAATGTTAGGGGCAATATCTTTGATATTACAAATGGATTAATTTTAGAGAACTAAACAATTCCTTTATGGCGCTTACAGCTGCAACTTTCCGCCAGATGGCACTTTCATTACCAGGTGCAGTTGAATTGCCGCATTTTGATAAAGTTTCCTTCAGGGTTAATAAAAAAATATTTGCAACACTTAATGAGAAGGCAAATATTGCTGTGCTGATGTTTTCTCCTTTGCAGCAATCAGTATTTTGTGCCTGGGATAAAACAATGATATATCCAGTACCCGGCGGCTGGGGCAGGAAGGGATGTACCATTTTTGAATTAAGCAAAGTAAAAAAGGCGATGCTGAAAGATGCACTGGCGGTTGTTTACAATGAAATAATTTCTAAGGCAACAAATAAGAAAGAAATAACTGAACTTAGATAATTGCATTATCATGTCTGAACAATTAACTGCCATTCAAAAAATATTAACAACCAAAAGCAATAAGGCCGCCCTTGCAGCTCACCAGAATTTTGTGCCAGGTGTTACATCAAAGATTTACGGAGTTAGAACACCGGTTTTAAATGAGCTGGCAAAAGAATTTAAAACCGGTGGATTTGATTTGGTTAAAGAACTCTGGGATGCCGGAGCTTTTGAAGAAAAGATGTTAGCTGTTAAAATGATGGGCTGCATTGCAAAGAAAGATCCTTCAAAATCATTAGCCCTCATTCAATACATTGTGCCGGGTATTGATAACTGGGCAGTGTGTGACACCATTGGTATGCAGGCATTGAAACCAATTAATAAAACTCATCAAAAAGAAATTTTTGCCCTTGCAAAAAAATACAAAAGCTCTGCTAATTTTTGGGAGAGAAGGTTAAGCCTTGTATTGGTGGAATGGTTCACAAGGATACCTGAACGGCATGCTGAAATAAAAAAATTGGTGAAGCCATTGGAAAATGACCCGGAATATTATGTGAGAAAGGCAGTTGTTTGGATAAATAAGAATTTTGACAAAGCAAAATAGCAAAAGAAAGATTACTCATTTTTCATAGCGGCAGCTTTCATTTCGGCAGCCAGGTTTTTACCAAAATATTTTTCTATCCAGCTATGTACAAGATAAATTACTGGTGTTAAAAGTATTGCCACTGCAAACTTATAAATATAATTCCCTGTTCCTGTAACCAGTACCTGGTGAATGCTCCAGGGTTCGCCCTGGCCGGTTTGAATTCGTTTGCCAATATAAAAAGCAATAAACAATACCACAAAACTATCCACCAGTTGCGAAACCAACGTAGATCCTGTTGCCCTTAACCAGATGTTTTTTTCGCCGGTAATTTTTTTTATGCGGTGAAAAATAAGCACATCCAGCAACTGGCCCACAAAAAAAGCTACCATCGAACCTATAATAATCCACATCCCCTGTCCAAAAATTCCCCTGAAAGCATTGTCAGGTTTTTCAATGCCATTGCCAATAGAAAAATATTCTGACGGAGCTAAATTAATTGCCCCGGTAAAAATTAAAAAAGCATACGTTATTAACCCGATGGTGAGATAAGACAAAAATTTTACACCCCTTGTGCCATAGTATTCATTAATAATGTCTGTCATTATAAATACCACAGGCCACAGCAACACACCTGCTGTAAGATGAAAACTGAAGGGGCTGCCAAATAAATTTATATTGGCACGGTTTACACCAATTGTGTCTTCCAGCGAAAATATTTTTACACCAATAACTTCTGCAATCAAGGCGCTGGCAATAAAAATGCCGCCCAGTAAAATAAAGAGTTTGGTGCTTTTATCTTTTAGTATATTATGTATCATGGAATAAGTGTTGTAAAAAAATATAAAAGTTGAAAAGCAAAAACAATACTGATAAAAACATATATCCACCGGGGCACTGTTTTGCCTTTATTTACAAAAAATGTTACTAAGCAGGCCAACAGAAAAATTATATTTAAAAAGATGGAACCATAACCAAGTATTACCAATATGTTTTCAAGAGCCGGTAAAGGAATGGCAACATCAACATTTCCTTTTTTCTGGCCTGAGTATTCAACATACCGCAATATTACCGAAGCAATAAAACATACGTTGCAAATAACTACAAGCCTTGAAAAAAAACGCATGGGTGGTAAAAGGTTGAGTTATAAAGTTAATTATTCTTTCCGCTTAACATGGGTACAAAAGAAAAATTATCAAATGCTTCTTCGGTAAAAGTCCCATCTTCTTTTTTTGTAAGCCGCAGCATCCTCTGGTGTACCCCTTCATCAACAGGAACCACCATTTTACCACCGGGTTTTAACTGTTCCATTAATTTTGGCGGAATTAAAGGTGCCGCTGCCGTAATAATTATTTTATCAAAAGGAGAGTATGTTGGCAGGCCTTCGTACCCATCGCCATAAAAAAATTTAAGGTTTGGATATTTGCTTTTAAAGAAAAAAGTTTTTGTTTTTTCATACAGCTTTTTCTGCCGTTCAATGGTAAAAACAGTTGCTCCCATTTCGGCAAGTACTGTTGCCTGGTAAATACTGCCTGTACCAATCTCCAGTACCTTATCGTACTGCTTTACCTGCAATAATTGTGTTTGATATGCTACCGTATATGGCTGCGAAATGGTTTGCCCTTCGGCAATAGGAAACGCCCTGTCTTCGTAAGCAATTTTATCAAATGCACTATCCAAAAAAAAATGGCGGGGAATATTATTAATGGCAGTTAAAACATTTTCATCTGTTATTCCTTTTTCCCTGAGTATATCAATTAATTTTTTCCGCAGGCCCTTATGCTGATAACTGTCTTCGTAATTTCTCATAGCTGCAAGATAAAAAAAGCCGGGTGTTTAAACCCGGTTTTATAATGCTATTTATAAATACTTACAGAAAAGTAATTTCTAAAAATTTAATAAACTCATTCTCCTTATCATTGGTTTTATACAGCTCCTGGTAACCAATATAAGCATTCAGGTATATCGAACTTTTTTCCCTGATTAAATCTCCGCCGGCTAAAGCGGCTGCCTGCTTATAATATGTTTTCGCATCGGCCAGGTTTCCTAAGTACATGTTTGATTCGGCTACGGTAGCTAATTTCCAAATATCATCCTGGCAATTTTTACAAGCTTCCAGTGCCTGACTTGCATACAATTTCATTGCTGGCTCATCATCTTTATAAACAAGGCTTAAAAATGCAAGGTTAATAGTGTGATAATAAATCTGCTCTTCTTTATTCTCTTTGTTTTGTTGCAGGGTTAAAGCAAGGCCTTTTTGGTAATAAGCAACAGCCATGTCTGCATCCTGCTTTAAAAAATCAACAAGGTATTTGCGTTTGTATCTTCCGCCAATGATGCCCATAATGTCCGATTCATTACCCGAGGTTGGATGATTGGTTAATATATCCAGCGCTTCATGGTTTCTTCCCAGGCCTTCCAGTGCAAAAACTAATTTAGAAAGCCCCTTTCTGTCAAGTGCCTGTGCATTGGGCAGCAATTTATTTACTACATCGCTGTAATCAGCCAGCAGCAAATTCACATCTTCCCTGTCTGCCGATTTTAAAATAGAAGCATTATTGGTAATGGTACTTACAATTAAGAGATAACCCAGGTGCATATCATTTAAAGGCTTCACAATTTGCAGGTGGTTTCCCGGAATTACTTTCCTGTATTTTTCATCAAATGGTAAAACACTTGATTTTGGCGGAACAAATTCATCAGAAAGACCTGCAACCGCCCTGAAACTAAATGGATAATTATTTTTAAACTTATCATCCCAGTTTTGCCTTAGTGTTTTTACAAAACTTCCCTCCTCGCTCATGTCTCTTAACTGGCGGTTCCACCAGCGGGCAATGCTTGCTTTTTTAAGCCCGTTGCTGGGTGTGCCAAACAAAAAAAAGTGTTTTATTTTATCTAAATAATTTTTATCCAGATCAACCACTGCCCTTTGCAGCACCAAGCCGCCCATACTGTGAGCAACAAAAGAAAGCTGTTTATAATTTTTAAAAAGAGAGTCTATTGTTGTATTTAAATATTGTGACACTTTTGTAATATCAGGTATAGCCGACCAGATGCCAATGCCGATACTTGGCATTATATCGCTGCTGTATCCCAATGAATAAATATCCCATCCTTTCATTTCCGGATTTGCTGCAAGCAGCTCGGGCAGGCCGGTAAAAGTGCCTTTGGCATTGCCTGAAAAACCATGTATCAGCACAAGCGCATTTACTTTTTTACCATTTGGTGTATGATTAATTATTTCGCCGGGATTATTACCCAGCAAAGAATCTTTTAAACCGGGCAATACTTTTTTAAGTCCAAATTTTATCAGCCATTTTGTTATGAAAGATGGGATAGCCATAATACAGGTGTTTAATGTTGAAAAAATAAATTTATTTATGCTACAACAAGTTTACTGATATCTGCATTGTACTTTTTCAGCAGTTCAATAAAGCGTGGCTGCTGAAGGTATTTGTTAAATGTTTCGGGTTCATTTTCTATTTCACGTAAAATATCAAGCCCCATAGCAAGCGCTTTATCTATATTTTCGTAAAACCCTTCTTCATTACCCTGGTAAGATAATATGGCTGCTTTGGCTGCCCAGCAATAGGCATTTTTTGTATTAAGTTTTATGGCGTTGTCAAGGTATTCATTTGCTTTGTCAAAATCTTTGCGTTGCTTATAAACGTAGGCAATGTTAATGTGCGGAGTATCTAATTGTGGATTAAGTTCAAGTGCTTTCAAATTATCGGCAAGACTTTCGTCAAACCTGTTTAAATAATACAAGCTGGCGCCTCTTCCAATATATGCATAAGAATTAGCAGGGCTTCGCTTTATAACCTGTTCATAAAATTCAATGGCTTCTACGTAATTTTTTAAACTAAATTTTATATCGCCTTTGCCAATAATGGCATCATCATACTTCGGATCCAGTTCCAGTACCCTGTTATAATCCTGCAAAGCACTATCATAGTTTTTTAAAGAATACCAGTTTACACCCCTGTTGTAATATGCAATTGCATAATCGGGTTTTAATTCAATGGCTTTGTTCATGTCCTGAATGGCGCTGTCAAACTGGTATAATGCATTCTTTACATTTCCCCGGCCAATGTAGGCGTCTGCAAAATCAGGTTTCAGGTCAATGGCTTTATTATAATCATTCATAGCATCATCATGCAAGCCGATATTTACTTTTGAAATGCCCCTGCTGTAGTAAGCATCTGCCGCATTACCTTCCAGCTGGGTAACTTTATTGTAATCAACGATGGCTTCATTAAAATTTTTTAAAGCATTTTTGCAAAGCGCCCTGTTAAAATAAGCATCAGCAAAATCCGGTTTCAGGTCTATGGCGCTTACATATTCAACAATTGCTTTTTCAAATTCGTTTTTATAATACAAATCCAGCCCTTTCTTAAAATGCTCATTCGCCTGCCTTTCATTTGCAAGTTCTTCTTCCGGGCTTATTACTTCCCAGGCGGGCAAATTCTTTTTTAAAATGGTTAAAAAATTATTGTAGTTATAAGTGATAAAGTTACTGCTGCCTGCCGATTCTGTTAATACGGGTATGTTTTCGCCGTAGGCATGAATGGCATAATATTGTATAAAACAACGGTCAAAATAAGGCGACAGCCTGCATTGGTCCAGTGCATATTTTTCAGTGAATAGTTTTTCAAATTTTCCCTTGTAATTATCAATCCATTGCTGCAAATAAGGATTCACCGAATTTTCAATCCTTGATGGCAGTGGGTAAACCTGCAGTTCCCGGTAATCATTTGAAGAAAAACGATAATCAATGGCCTGGCCTGCCACATCCACCACACCATTAATGTTTTGGTTGTTTAAAGCAAACACCAGCACCAGTTTTTGCGGCATCAGCATAGTGCAGATACCGCTTGTGTCTGCAAGCCCGGTACGGGCATCTACAAAAATATAATCGTACTCTTTTTCAAGGCAGTAAGCAAAAGTGCGAAAGAATGCAGGCGCTTTTTTATAAATATCAAGCCAGCTTATACTGCTTAATTTTTTGGAATATTCCGGCCCAAACTTTCCGGCTTTAATTAAATCGACAGATACTGTTTTATCAAAACCTGTGTTGATGCCAGCAATATTTGCCTTGTTGCTCATGTTTGCCAGGCTGGTAAGATTTACAGTGGCCGGTGCCGGAGCAATGGGATTTACATTTTTTGCAATGTACTTATCTGCTTGTGTTGCCATAAAGCGGCTGTAACCTTCATCATTATTATTTTCTTCTACCGAAATCCAGTCATTTACATCCGAAATCAAATCTACAAAGCCGGGTGTTTCTTCGCTTGCTTTAAAAAACTGGTGCAGGCCGGGGGCTTCAAGATCGCAGTCTATCAAAAGAATTTTTTTATTTTCTTTTGCAGCAAGGCAGGCAATGTTTACCAGCGCCATGCTGCGGCCCACTCCGCCTTTGTAGGAGTAAAAAGTGATGGTTTGCCCTTTTCGGTCTGATATGGTTTGTGTGTTATTCTCCATTCTTTGATAATACCGGCAGCTGTTCAGCTTCCTTTTGTGTAATAATCCTTTTCTGCTCTTTTATCCAATCAATTATTTCGGCATCGGTTGGCCTTTTAATAGCATCAAACAACGACTGAAAATCTACATGGGGATATTTTTCGAGAATTAAATAATGCGACATCAGTGAATCGTAAATATCATTGCTGAATTTATTTAACCTTGCGGTGGATTTTTTATTACGGATATCGTTTTCGCAAACTGCAAGAGTTTTAGCGCTTTTTTTTGAAAAACACTGTGGAATAAGTTCTGTATTGCCCCGGTAAATTAAAGGAAAAATAAAAAAGAATTTACTGCTGTCCTGCGGACTTAACTGGCTTTTAATAATTTTTTCAATTTCCAGTGCATGGTAAAGTTCCCTGGCGCACCAGATATTATTTTCGTTGAGATAATGATAATACCAAACCGGCAAAAAGAAAAATGACTGCTGAATGCCGGAATAAATTTTATCATCCCAATGAACACCCCAGTCAATTGCTTCTACATCATAAAAAGCGCTCTGCTTATTGGTAACCTTAAAAATTTCGGAAGAGAGAATGTTTTTGAGATTAACAAAAAAAACATTATCAAGATCGTTGTGACGGTAGCTGATAAAACTTGAGTATTGAAAAGCCATGGTGCTGGATGTTTTCTAAACAAATATACATTTACTTAAATAACAAAGAGGAATTTATGTGGTACTTATTTCAGCCCCATCTCCCCGGTTATCCTTTCAATCTTATCATCCAGCGCTTTTTCTGTTGCTTCAAATTCAGCAGCACTGTTCAGTTTTGTATTTACACTAAAGTAAAATTTAATCTTAGGCTCGGTGCCGCTTGGCCTGGCTGAAATTGAAGTGCCATCGGCCAATATAAATTGCAGCACATTGCTTTTGGGCAAATCAATTTTCCAGCCTTTGCCTGTCAGCAAATTTTTACCCGTTTGCAATTCATAGTCCAGTAATTTTTCTACCGGCATGCCGTCAAGATTCAGTGGTGGTTTTTTTCTGTAACCTTCCATCATGTCGGCAATTTCCTTTGCCCCGTTCATTCCTTTTTTGGTAATGTTCACCAGCGATTCTTTATAAAATCCATATTCAAGGTACAGGTCAATCAATTTGTCAAACAAACTGCGGCCTTTGTTTTTTTCATACGCCGCCATTTCGCAACTCAGCGCCACAGCACTGATGCCATCTTTATCCCTGATTTTATCGCCAATCATCAAACCAAAACTTTCTTCGCCGCCAATGATATAATTTTCTTTCCCTTCCTTCTCCCCTATCATTTTGCTAATCCATTTAAACCCCGTAAGCACATTATAACAGGCAACCCCGTTTGCTGCAGCAATAACATTTATCATTCCCGTGGTTACAATGGTGGTAATCACCATATCATTCGGCTGGGCAATACCTTTTGCTTTCCGGGCTTCAATCAAATAATTAAAAGCAATAGCAGCAGTCTGGTTACCATTCAGCAATATCCATTCGCCTTTTTGATTTTTTACGCCAATCGCCACCCTGTCGGCATCGGGGTCGGTACCCAGTAAAATATCTGCATCCAGTTCGGTTGCTTTCTTTAATCCAATACTCATCGCTTCCCTTTCTTCGGGATTTGGATAAATAACCGTGGAGAAATTTCCATCCGGCGTACTTTGTTCTTCCACAATATGTACATTGGTAAAACCAAAACGTTTTAGCACTTCGGGCATTAATGTAATGCCTGTGCCATGAATGGGGGTGTAAACAATTTTTAAATCATGTTGGGCCGCACACACTTCAGGATAAACAGACAAACCTTTCACCATATCCATATACTGATTGTCCATTTCTTTTCCAATAATAGTTATGTTGGTTTCTCCCCCATCCCATTTTACGTCATCCACACTGGCAATTTTGTCCACTTCTGTAATTACATTTTTATCATGCGGCGGCACCATTTGTGCGCCATCATCCCAATATGCTTTGTAACCATTGTATTCTTTCGGGTTGTGTGATGCAGTGCAAACTACGCCGCCTTTGCATTTTAATGTACGGATAGCAAAACTCAGCTCAGGCGTTGGGCGCAAAGCTTCAAACAAATAAACTTTTATGCCATTGGCAGCAAAAACATTGGCAGTAATTTCTGCAAAGCTGCGGCTGTTGTTTCGGCAGTCATGTGCAATGGCCACACTAATGTCGCCGCTAAAACATTGCTTTAAATAATTGGCATAACCCTGCGTTGCCATTCCCACAGTGTATTTATTCATGCGGTTGGTGCCAATACCCATCAGGCCCCTGAGGCCGCCGGTACCAAACTCCAGGTTTTTATAAAACGCATCTTCCAGTTCAGTTGGATTTTCTTTTTGCAGGCGGACAATTTCATCTTTTACAGATTGTTCATAATTGCCACTAAGCCAGTTGTTTATTTTTTGTTGCGTACTTGCATCCATATTTTTCAATTTACATCTTCAAAAATATATTATTCGTATATCATTAACATCAGATAGGGCTAAATTTGTTTTTTTTATGGGACGAACATTTACTCAATTCTCAACTCCGGTTGTGTCACTCACTTGTACTTTTAGAGCTTTATTGAGCTTTTGCCTCCTGCTTGTTACTTCTTTTCAATTATCAGCACAGGATGTACAATTACCAACCAACGATTCTCTCCGTAATAATTTTCACAATGTCACTTCACCTTCGGAGAAGGATAGGATGAGGCGTCGGGTGAAAATTATCGCCACCACAAATATTGTTGGCTACAGCGCTGCCATGATTGGATTGTATTCAGCCTGGTACAAGAACTATCCGCAAACAAATTTTCACACATTCGACGATATCAGCGAATGGAAAGGCATTGATAAAATTGGACATGCCTACAGTGTGTATGCCGAAAGCAAAGTAAGCATGGAGCTTTGGCGATGGACCGGGATTGAAAGAAAAAAAAGAATCTGGCTTGGCGGCCTCAGCGGCGCATTCTATCAAACAGTAATTGAAACGCTGGACGGTTTCAGCTCCGAATGGGGATGGAGCTGGGGCGATATTGCAGCCAATATTGCCGGCAGCGGTTTGTTTACAGCACAGGAACTGGCATGGGATGAGCAACGCATACAATTCAAGTTCTCTTTTCACCAAAAATCATACAGCGATGCTTCACTTAACAAACGAAGCAACGAAATTTTTGGAAGCAGCACTGCCGAACGTTTTTTAAAAGATTATAATAGCCATACTTACTGGCTAAGCACCGGCATAAAATCATTTTTTCCTAAAAGCAAATTACCAGCATGGCTGCAAATTTCAATAGGCACTGGTGCAGAAGGTTTGTTTGGCGCTAAAGATAATATTGGCAAAGATGTAATGGGCAATATAACTTTTAACAGGCCCGATATAAAACGTTACCGGCAATGGTATTTAGCACCCGATATTGATTTTACCAAAATTAAAACAAGGAATAAGGCCATAAAAATGGCGCTGGATATTTTAAACATCATAAAATTTCCTGCGCCTTCGCTGGAGTTTAGCAATGGAAAATTTAAATTCAATGCGTTGACCTTCTAACTTTTTTTTAAGGCAATTCAGCAAAGGAATAAAATCCCAACCAATGAATTCTTCTAAGTCCCCTTTAGGGAATTTAGGGGCATTTTTTCTTTACCTTAGCACCACAATAATTGCTTATGCAAATCTTCCAACAAATTCTTTTCGCCGGCCTTACTCTATTTGCCATTTATCTTTTCTCCAAAAACATTATGCAAATACGCCGCAATATTCTATTGGGCAAGGAGGAGGATTTATCAGGCAACAGCAAACTTCGCTGGCGCAATTTATTGCTTCTTGCATTTGGCCAAAAAAAAATGTTCAAAAACCCC
>JANNAM010000045.1:0-4362 GCA_031384415.1 Bacteroidota bacterium | reverse complement strand
TAAAGTGGAAGAAATAATTCCTCTTATTAACAACGAGGCGGCACTAAAACTGAGGGATGCCGTTATTGCAAAAGATTGGGAAAGTTACCCAGTTTCAACAATCAGGTACAGGGCTTATCTTGAAGAAAAATATGCTTTTAGGGATCAAACCAAATTACTTAGCAGCTCATCAAACCCCTTAATTGCACAATGGCGGCAGCGCCAGATGAACCGTTGCGCCAGCGAGTTGGGATATTTTAAAGCTGATGCCATTGTACATCCGCCCGTTTCATTCGAAATTTCGAAAGGTTGCACCGTGGGTTGCTGGTTTTGCGGAGTTGATGCGCCAAAATTTGATCATAACTGGCATTACACGCCCGAAAATGCCCTGCTTTGGAAAGATGTGCTGGGGGTAGTAAAAAAACAGATTGGCGACTGTATTCAAACCGGATTTTTATACTGGGCTACCGATCCTTTGGATAACCCTGATTACGAAAAATTTTTGCACGATTTTTATGATGTTACCGGAAGATGCCCGCAAACCACCACTGCTTTGGGAATTAAGGATATAGAACGTACCCGCAAGCTGTTAAATTTTACACGAACCATGGATGCACAAATAGACCGATTTTCAGTGCTGTCTCTTAAAACACTCGGTATCATTCATGATTCATTTACACCCGAAGAATTAATACGGGTAGAATGTATTCCCCAAAACCGTGAGGCAAAAGGAAGAAGCCTGAAATCAAGTGCAGGCCGTGCAAAGAAATATTCGGTAAAGAAAGCAGATGAACTTAATAAAGGAGGTTTTGGAGATACAATAGCCTGCGTGTCGGGATTTCTTTTTAATATGCCCGACCGGGAAGTAAAATTAGTAACCCCATGCCAAACAAATGAAAGGTGGACGCTTGGCTATTGGGTTGTTGCAAAAGCCCGCTTTAAAAATATAGATGAGTTGAAAGAAGTTTTAGATGACCTGGTTAAAAATCATATGAAATCGCAATTAATCCTGGAAGAAAAAATAAGGCTTCGTTGGGATTTGAAGTGGGAAACAACAGCATCTGACATAAAACTGATTTCCAACTATCTTGTTTTAACTTTCTATCATCATAAAAATCCGGAGTCGTTAATGAGTATGCTTGAAAATGGCGAGTATACCATGGAGGAAATTGCAGTAACCCGTGAGGAGCAGGATGATGTGCCCATGGCAGAAACATTCTATTTTTTGAACGAACTGTTTTTAAAAGGATTTCTGGATGAAGAACCGGAACCCCAATTTTTTGAAAAGATGCAAATGGTGCACGCATGAGTATTAAAAAGGACCCGGCCCAAAACAACGGCAGCACCAAATACGATGTTTGCCTGGTGTGTATGCCTTATGTACGTCTGTCAGTTCCTTCGCTGGCACTTGGTTTGCTCAAAGCAATTTTAGAAGTATCTGGTTTAAGGGTTAAAGTAATTAACGCCAATCTGCTGTTTGCCCAGCGTATTGGGCTGCAAAAATTTAACCTTATATCGCACGAAATGCCAATGGCATTAATGACTGGAGAATGGAGTTTTTCTACCTCCGCATTTCCATCCATAAAGCGCAATGATGATAAATACCTGGAAACCTGCTATAACCTGATTTACAGTTCAAAAATCGGATATAATAATCCGGGGGATATTGAATTACTGAAAAGTGATTTACTGGAGCTGAGAAAAGATGCTGAATTATTTATTCCGGATTTAGCCAGTATGGTGCTTGATACTGGTGCAAAAATTGTAGGATGTACTTCTACTTTCGAGCAACACACTCCTTCTCTTGCCTTGTTGAAAAGGCTTAAAATGGAAAACCCAGATATTGTTACCATGATGGGTGGGGCAAACTGCGAATCGGAAATGGGCGTGGCTACACATCGAAATTTTTCCTGGGTAGATTATGTTGTATCGGGCGAAGCAGATGGTATAATCGTTGATCTTTGTAAAAATATTTTAGCAACAAATAACTATGTTCCGCTGTCGTTGCTTCCAAATGGTGTGTTTGCGCCTGCGCACAGATGGGCAGCTGTAACACCCTCTCCTGATAGAATTAAATTCAACAACCTGGATCAGCTTCCTGCACCTGATTACAGCGATTATTTTATTTCGCTGCAGCAATCGCCGTTTGCAAAATTTATCAAAGCAGCACTGCCACTCGAAACATCACGTGGATGTTGGTGGGGTGCGTTGCACCATTGCACTTTTTGCGGACTGAATGGCAATGGAATGGGGTTCAGATCTAAATCTCCCGAAAAAGTATTGCTGGAAATTGAAACACTTGAAGCCAGGTATAATATTTCCAGTTTTGAAGTAGTAGATAATATACTTGACATGTCGTACTTTAATACCTTGCTGCCGGTACTGGCCGATGCACCCAGGCGACGTAATTTGTTTTTTGAAGTAAAGGCCAACCTTAGCCGTGATAAAATTTTATTACTGAAAAAGGCTGGTGTTAACTGGATACAGCCGGGCATTGAAAGCTTGCACAGCAACGTGCTTGATTTGATGGATAAAGGTGTAAAAGGCTGGCAGAACATACAGTTGCTGAAATGGTGCAGAGAATATGGCATCCGTGTTTCCTGGTCAATCTTATTTAATTTTCCGGGAGAAAAAGATGAGTGGTATGCAGAAATGTCAGAGTGGGTTCTTCAACTGGAGCATTTGCAGGCACCAGCAGGGCTTATACCCCTGCGGTACGATCGTTTTAGCGTTTATCATACCAAAGCAAAAGCATTGGGCCTGGATCTTCAGCCCTACTCTGCCATGATTGATGTATATGGTTTGCCAATAACCGAACTTAACGAACTGGCTTATTTCTTTGTTGATCGTGGTGGTTATGATCCGTTTGAAATTGCGGGACCTAATTATTCAAAAAAAGCCGAAAACCGTGTATTTCATCAATTTGCTGATAAAATAAAAACCTGGCGGGGAAATTTCTGGCAGGCAACCTCCCCCATTTTGTGCATGGAGGAAAAAGGCGATACGCTTGTTATTTTTGATACCAGATCCTGCGCTAAACAATTCAGAAATGTACTTGCCGGTTTAGCAAGAGCCATTGTGCTGTTAAGTGATAGCGGTTGCTCTTCAACAGCGCTTCTTAAAGCATTGCATAACGATTTTGAACTTACACCCACCGAAGATGAGTTAGCAAAAGCCATTGCCGAACTGAAAGATTGGGGATACATTATAGAGATTGATGGCAGGTACTTAAACCTGGCAGTACAGGGAGATATTCCGGCACTACCCAACAGCCTTAGCTTTCCTGGTGGTAACCTTACTTCTTTAACAAAAGAAGAACTGAACATTAAAGAAAAAACAGGAAGCAAAAAAAAATCCATAATTACGGCAAAGGATTTAAAAGCCACTTTTAAAGAGCCGCTGCTGCTTGATTCCGGCGCAATGCTTCCCGGATTTTCCTTAACCTATCAAACCTATGGCGTACTCAATGAAGAACGTAGTAATGCAATACTGGTTTTTCATCCATTTACAAAAAATGCACACCTCGCCGGACGGTATAAAGAAACAGATACAGAAGCCGGTTGGTGGGATAAATTGGTTGGGCCGGGTAAACCACTGGATACCAGCCGGTACTATATCATTTGTTCCAATGTATTGGGCGGTTCAGGAGGATCAACAGGCCCATCATCCATCAACCCTGCCACACTGACTCCGTATGCAATGAACTTCCCAATCATCACGATTGGGGACATGGTGAATGCCCAAAAACGGCTGATGGATTTGATAGGTATAGAAAAGTGGGGTGGTATCATCGGTGGTTGTTTTGGCGGGGAACAGGCCCTTGAATGGTTAGCCCGTTACCCCGAAGCAGTTAAGAGTGCAGTAATTATCTCAACAACCCCTTCCACTTCAGCACATACCGTTGCTTTGTCAAAAGTGATGCGAAACCTAATTTGCTGTGATCCACAATGGAATAAAGGGAATTACTATGGTAAAACATTTCCAATAAATGGCCTCACTCAATCAATCCTTTCCGCTTTTCCTATCTGGATGAGCAAGGAAGCAATGAATATTAGATTTGGCCGTAAGAGGATTGTAGATGATAAATCCCTATTCACCTTTGAACCTGATTTTGAAGTTGAAAAATTTATGATTGATATGGGCGAAAAAGTACAGAAAGAGTTTGACCCAAACAGCATGCTCTATTTATCTAAAGCTGCCGAGTATTTTGATTTGCCTTACTATTATGGAAGCCTTGAAGGAGCATTTGAAAGGGTTTCGTGCCCTGCATTATTTATAAGCTATAAAAGCGATTGGCGCTACCCGCCGCATGAAGTTGACCACCTGCACGCCGCATTAATTAAGCTTGGTAAAGAAAGTGAACACCTGGTAATAGACCATCCT